>JAZKBX010000149.1:5245-19090 GCA_040388455.1 Bacteroidota bacterium | reverse complement strand
TCCATATCCTCCAGGCTTACATTTTTTACTCCCATCAATGCACGCACTATCGGCTGCTTTTCGGCCGGATAAATAGTTTGTGTACCCGCTATATAAGCACTGTATACTTCAGGCAGACTGGACGAATCACTGTCCCCTACAATGCCCTTCCCCAATATTTCCTGAGACCTGCTGTTGGCATAAAAAGGTTTTCCCTTATGGTCAACTATAAATACGCCTATCGGTAATACATCAAAAAAGTTTTTAATGCGTTGTTCGCTCTCCAGCAGTTTTTGCTCTATAGCAAGGCGTTTCTGATGATCTTTTATGAAGAAATACAAGGTGATAAATACGATGATTGCGGCCAGTATTACACATAGAAATATAATTTTTAATGTAGAAGTAAAATTTTGGTTTGAATCTGCGATGCGCGTTGATAAAAGGCCTTCTTCATGATTGATAAAATCTTCCACAGAAAGCCTGATTTTTTTCATCAGCATTTCTCCTCTGTCGCTGGAAATAAGCTTTTGAGATGCCTCAAAACCATCTTTCTCTCTTATCGCAATTACATTCTGGGCGAACAGAACTTTTGAGCCAATTTCAGAACAAATAGAGTCAAGCAGTTTTTGCTGGCGGGGATTGTCTCTTGTAAGTTCAGCAATTTTATGACATGCCGCTTTAATTGTAATGCGACTTTTCTCATAGGGCTCAAGGTATTTTATATTTCCTGTAATTACATAGCCTCGTTGTGAGGTTTCAATATCTTCTACAAGCAGCAGAATCGTTTGTGTTTCCCTGATTACTTCCTGGGTATGGTTTACCCAATCAGAAGCCCTTTTGTAATCCTGTGTTTTACGGTAAGCATAAAAACCAATTACAATCAGCAGGGCAATGCTTACAATAAAGGCGGATACAATTTTAACTTTCCCGGTCATTATTCCTCAAAAAATCAAGGGTAAAACTAATAAAAAAAACCCCAATAAGTCGGGGTTAAAAGGATTTTGGGCAATAATGAATTCCAACAAGTTGCTTTCGAACAATATTACGGCTTCTCTATAGGATATTCCGGATAAAACCGCTTTTTAAATTTCTTTTATGTGTGGAGAATATCGGATTCGAACCGACCACCTCTTCACTGCCAGCGAAGCGCTCTAGCCAAATGAGCTAATTCCCCTTGTTTTAACCTGTAATTTTATTTCTTGCAGCTATGATCTTCTCTTTTAGCAATAACACATCCGCATTAGTCATTTTGGGCCTGTTTTCCATTATTTTACAGATCGCCTGTACCTCTTTAAGCTCTTCGATCAATTTAACAAAATCAGGATTTTTTTGATTTTCATTCAATAATTCAGATATATACCTAAAAGAATATGCCTGATCCCAAATTCGGTTATACAGATTTTCGTTTTTCTCATCTCTTGGAGTTGAGCCTACTGCTTGAGTAGCTACATAAAGGCCTTCCAACCACCCTCCTGTTATCACAAGTCCGGCAATCTCAACACGTTGTTGTGAACGCAAATTTCTTTCTGCCTTATCATAAACTTCTTCAATCAAAGTAGCCGTTTGAGTAGCGCTATCCGTTTTACTTAAATTTTCAACTATTCGTTTGATAGCAGCTTCGTCATAAGCACTTGAAACACCAAGATCTTCAGCTAATTTTTTAACTGTTCCAATATAACCTAACGCATCCTGCATTTGTTTAAATCCTGTAACATAAGCAAGATCAGTTCCATACACACCCAAATTAAGCGCTTTTTGATAGTTAGTGGAATAACTGGATAGTTTACTTGTTGGGTTTATTAAACTTTTATTAAAAGTGATGCCGGCACCCGAAATTTCCCCAATTACTTTCATTGGAGAGGGTATATTAACACTTATTGATGCTAAGCTCGTTCTTGTACCTTTGCTGAGTGTATCTGTGGTTATTTCCTCGTCCAATACTGCTTCTGCGGGTTTATCATTACAAGACATTATCAAAAGGGTAACTGAAAACAATCCAGTAATAACTGGAATAGTAAAACACTTTAGGCTGATCTTTGTCATTGTTTTTTTGTTTTAAAACAGGTTGCAAATCTAACATTAATCTGAATTAAAATCTAAATTAGATTTTAATTCTTTTTCAAGTATTTAAACCAATTAAAGAGTTTAAATTTCGAGGAATAAAAAAGCAAACACTCAAATCCTTGTTTTATCCTTCAGTTTGTAGTAAACTTGTAAACGTATGAAGGCCATATTAAACTTATGGGAAATTATCTCCCACACCGGAACCGTCAAGGAATTAAGTGCTTCAGATACTAAACGCCTGATCTTAACAAACCGTTTCGGAATTATTGCTGTGTTTTTCACTTTTCCTTATATTCTCGGATTTTTTTATGGCGGCTATTACATGGTGGCCCTGTTTTCCTGCCTATGTTGCATTATTTATTTTTCTGTTCCCTTTTTCAATACGTTTTATTTATACACAACCTCCAAACTTGTTCTTTACTTGGGAGTTCTTGTCCACCAGTTCGTTTTGGCCTCTATCTTTGGTGAAAGCGCTGGAATACATTATATGTATATAGCACTCATTCTTTTACCAATAGTACTCTTTGATATTAAAAAACAAATTGGCTTGATCTTATTCTGTATTGTAATTACAATTTTTGCCACTTTGGTTTTATATTTTACTCAGTTCTCCCTTCTCCTGGATCCCTCAATCCCCTTTTCAGCAAAAGAAACAATGGATATTTTATATAAAATAACAACTGTTATAGGGTGTTTTGTCATCCTATTTTCAAGCATTATTGTTGCTACAGAAACGGAAAAGTTTTTGGACGACTCTAATTTATTTTTGCAATATCAGATGAAAGCAATTTTTGATAATTCCCATGATGCTATTTTTTTAGTGGAGAGTGATGTGAACGAAATCATAAAAGTGAATTATCGCGCTCAGGAACTTTTTGAAGTGGATTCAGAGCAGGATCTGATTGGTAAAATAGGTTTGGATCTGCATAAAAACAAGCCCACTGAAAAGGAAATAAATCAAATTAGATCAACGCTGCTTGAGTCTGGAAGTTATCATGGAGAAGTGTCATATAAAACAGGAAAAGGAAATGAGTTTTGGGGCTCAATAGCTGTCAAAACCATTAACATTAATTCCAAAAGTTACTTTACGGTTCGTATTACGGACATCACTGAAAGGTATGAGTTAAATGCCAAAATAAAATCGTCTTTACTTGAAAAAGAAACCCTTTTGGCGGAAATTCACCACAGAGTTAAAAACAACCTTGCAGTGATCAGTGGCTTATTAGGGCTGCAATCAAGTTATATTGAAAACGCAGATGCAAAAAAGGCTTTTGAAGAATGTAGAAATCGTATTCAAACAATGGCATTGATCCACGACAAACTTTATCATAACGAAACACTGTCGAAGATAGATTTTTGTGAATATATTAATGATCTGGTTAGACATATAAAAAACTCATACAATCCAGCGGTTTCAGAAATTGAATTCAGCGTGATGTGTCATGAAACGTATCTTGACATTGGGCTTGCGGTACCTTGCGGCCTGATTTTGAACGAGCTGATATCTAACGCTTATAAACATGCTTTTAAGGGCAAACAAAAGGGAAAGATCAAAATTGTTTGTTCAAGTACAGATAAAAATTTCACATTAATGGTTAGTGATGATGGACTTGGCTTTGATATGGAAAAAGCGTTGATTGAACCGAGGTCTTTAGGTCTCACACTGGTAAAGACTTTGGTAGGTCAGATAAACGGGGACATCAAAACAACTTTTAATGAGGGTACTGCTTTTTACATTTCATTTGTAATATAGACCTGATATGCGTAATGGCAGTATCAAAATTTAGAATTTTTCTACTTTTTACCCGACCAAAATTCATTTTAAAGATCGGAAAATTTAAGGAATGAAGCCGTTTTATACGGGTTGCATTTATGCGCTGAACATGGTATATTTGCAGTCCTTTATAAAAACCAAACAATGAGTGATTCAAAAATAAATTCAAGCAAAGCACCTGAGCCGGTGGGATCATATCCCCACGCACGCAAGGTTGGTAATTTGTTGTTTCTTTCCGGTGTTGGTCCACGTGAGCGTGGCAACAAAAAAATTCCGGGAGTTGACCTGGATGAAAAAGGAAATATCATTTCTTATGACATTGAAACGCAGTGCAGAAGCGTGTTTCAGAATGTTAAATACATTTTGGAAGATGCAGGAAGTAGCTGGGATAACATTGTAGATGTGCAGGTTTTTCTTACCAATATGAAAGATGATTTTGCAACCTATAACCGTGTGTATGCCGAATGGTTCAAAGACAACCAACCCTGCCGAACCACCATTGAAATCAACTGTTTACCAACACCAATTGCTATTGAATTAAAAGTTATTGCAACTATTTAGTTGAAAGTTTGAAAGTTCAAAGTCAAAAGTTAAAACAACAACTTTCAAACTTTGAACTTTATAACTTTAAACTTATGAAAAACTTTAAACTTATTATGAACTACAAAACATACACCGGCCTCAACCTTTCGCAAACAGCGAAAGACATACAAAAAGTTTGGGATGCAAATAAAACATTTGAAAAATCCATCACTTCACGTGAAGGAAAAACGCCTTTTGTTTTTTATGAAGGCCCCCCAAGTGCTAATGGATTACCGGGTATTCACCATGTAATGGCGCGTTCTATCAAAGATATTTTTTGTCGTTTCAAAACACAAAAAGGGTTTCAGGTAAAACGTAAGGCAGGTTGGGACACTCACGGATTACCAATAGAATTAAGTGTTGAGAAGGCTTTAGGAATTACAAAAGAAGATATTGGAACAAAAATTACTGTTGAACAATACAATATTGAATGCCGCAAAGATGTAATGAAATACACCGATGTGTGGGCTGATGTAACAGCAAAAATGGGCTATTGGGTGGATATGGAACATCCGTATATCACTTATGAAAATAAATACATTGAATCTGTTTGGTGGTTATTAAACAACCTATACGCTAAAGGATCCATTTACAAAGGGTTTACCATTCAGCCTTATTCTCCTGCTGCAGGAACAGGGCTTTCAACACATGAATTGAATCAACCGGGTTGCTATAGAGATGTGAAGGATAGGACTGCAACGGTTATGTTTAAGACAGTTCAAAGTTTAAAGTTGGAAAGTTTAAAGTTAGATGGTGACGTTTTCTTTTTGGCGTGGACGACTACTCCATGGACTTTGCCCTCCAATACAGCTCTAGCAGTAGGAAAGAACATCAAGTACGTAAAGATTAAAACTTTTAATCCTTTCACCTATTTGCCAATTACTGTTATCATGGCGGAAGATCTAATGATAAAGTATTTTTCATCGAAAAATGCTAACTTAAAATTAGAAGATTATAAAGCTGGAGATAAAGAAATTCCGTATAGGTTAATCACGCGCATAGAGACAATAGCTGGTGGCGATGTGGAAGTAAGTGATTCAATTTTAGGTTCTTCCTTAGAAGGCATCCGATACGAACAACTAATGCCCTTTACCCAACCAACCGATGGTGATGCATTCCGCGTGATCATTGGAGATTTTGTGACAACTTCGGATGGAACAGGTATTGTTCACATTGCTCCAAGTTTTGGTGCGGACGATTTTAGAGTTGCTAAACAAAATGGCATTGGCTCATTAACATTGGTTGACAGACGAGGTAAATTTTTGCCGGAAATAAAAGACGGTGTATTTTTATATGGTGAAGAATATGTAAAAGAAGCCTATCTGACAGAAGAGGAAAAAGAGAAAGAATTCAAAATTCAAAAGAAAATACTAGAAGCAAGCGGCAAAATAAAAGAGCTAAAAGCCTATTTAAGTGTTGATGAGCGTATTGTTTTAAAGCTTCAGGAAGAAGGAAAACTTTTCAAAAAAGAATCTTACGATCACAGTTACCCGCATTGCTGGAGAACCGATAAACCTGTTTTATATTATCCTTTAGATAGCTGGTTCATCAAAACTACCGACTATAAAGAGCGCATGATCGAACTGAACAAAACTATCAACTGGAAGCCGGAATCGACCGGTACGGGGCGTTTTGGTAACTGGTTGGAAAACCTGAACGATTGGAATTTATCACGCTCCCGCTTTTGGGGTATCCCTATTCCTATCTGGACAAGTGAAGATAAAACAGAGCAAATTTGCATTAGCTCTGCTGAAGAATTAAAAAAAGAAATTGATAATGCTGTTGCAAAAGGAATGATGCAAAACAACCCCCTTGGTGCATTTACACCGGGTGATAACAGTGCTGAAAACTACAACAGCTTTGATCTTCACAAACCTTACGCGGATTCAATTTTTCTGGAACGCAATGGCAAGAAGCTTTTCCGCGAACCTGATCTAATTGACGTTTGGTTTGACTCAGGTGCAATGCCTTATGCACAGTTGCATTATCCATTTGAGAATAAAGAATTGATCGATCAGAAAAAATATTTTCCTGCCGATTTTATTGCAGAAGGCGTAGATCAAACACGTGGTTGGTTTTTCACATTACATGCAATAGGCACCATGTGTTTTGATTCTGTTGCTTTCAAAAATGTGGTGAGCAATGGTTTGGTATTGGATAAGAACGGACAAAAAATGAGCAAGCGCTTAGGCAATGCTGTTGACCCCTTCCAAACAATTGAAAAATATGGTCCGGACGCTACCCGCTGGTACATGATCACCAATGCTGCTCCCTGGGACAATTTAAAGTTTGACCTGGAAGGCATTGGCGAAGTACAACGCAGGTTCTTTGGAACCCTTCACAATACCTATTCGTTTTTCACATTGTATGCAAACGTTGATGGATTCCGCTATTCAGAAGCAGAGATCCCAATGACTGAACGTACCGAAATTGACCGCTGGATCTTATCTGAACTAAATACATTGATCAAAAAAGTAGATGAAGCGTATTCGGATTATGAACCACACCGTGCCGGACGATATATTGAAAATTTTGTTGATGAACACCTCAGCAATTGGTATGTACGCTTGTGCAGAAGACGTTTCTGGAAAGGTGATTATTCACAAGATAAAATAGCTGCTTACCAAACGCTGTATCGTTGTATGGAAGTAGTGGCGCAGCTTGCAGCACCAATAGCTCCGTTTTTTATGGATAGATTGTATTCCGATCTGAATTCGGTAACTGGCCGCGACAGAGCAGAATCAATACATTTAAGTGATTTCCCGGTTTCTGATACCTTCCTGATCGATAAAGATCTGGAAGAGCGCATGGAACTGGCGCAAAAAATTTCTTCTATGATCTTATCGATCCGTAAAAAAGAAAACATACGTGTTCGTCAGCCATTGAATAAAATTCAAATTCCTGTATTGGATGATTCTTTCAAAAATAAAATTGAAGCTGTTAAAGATCTGATCTTGTCGGAAGTAAATGTAAAAAGTTTAGACTTTGTAGATGAATCAACTACATCAATTACCAAAAATTTAAAGCTGAATTTTAAGACTTTGGGTAAAAAATGCGGTAAAAACATGAAGGCGGTGCAAACTTTTGCTACCGAAAACGCTCAGGCGATCATTTCCGGCATTGAAAAAATAGGAAAATTTGAGATCAAAATTGATTCGGAGGTGATTGAATTGGAAAACGAAGATGTAGAAATTATTCCTGTTGATATTCCGGGCTGGAAAGTGGCAAACTCAGGACAACTAACTGTAGCACTGGACATTACCATTACACCTGAGCTGAGAGAAGAGGGCTTGGCACGTGAGTTGGTAAACAGGATCCAAAACCTGAGAAAAGAAAGTAATTTGGATGTAACGGATCGAATTGATGTAAAAATTCAGAGAAATTCTGCTATAAATGCAGCTATCAACAATAATTTGAACTATATTTGCACCGAAATTCTGGCCTCGTCACTGGAACTTGTCGATACTTTAGAGCATAAAATAGGTTCTGAAATTGAATTAGACGAAGAAATAAAGACCTTAATTAGTATTACTAAATTAAACTAACACTATAAAAAATGGCAAAAAAAGCGCAAAAAGGAAAACCGGCAAAAAAAGCTGCTAAACCTGCAAAAAAAGTAGTAGCAAAAAAGGCTGCTCCTAAGAAAGCCGCTAAACCTGCAAAAAAGGTAGTTGCTAAAAAACCTGTTAAAAAAGCGGCTCCTAAAAAAGTTGCTAAAGCAGTAAAAAAGGCGATTGCTAAAAAGCCTGTAAAAAAAGTGGTTGCTAAAAAAGCGGTTGTTAAAAAATCTGTAAAAAAAATAATTGCTAAGCCTGTAAAAAAAGCAGTTGCTAAAAAGCCTGTAAAAAAGGTGGTTGCTAAAAAAGCAGTGAAAGTTGCCAAAAAGGTGATTGCCAAAAAAGAAGTAAAAAAAGTGGTTGCTAAAAAAGCACCTGCTAAACCTATACAAAAAGTTGTTCTTAAACCTGTTGCTAAAGTGGAAGCAAAAAAAGCAATCCCTGCAAAACCAATAGTTATTGCTAAACCAATAACACCTGTTGCAAAGAAACCAGAACCTGTTTTAAAGAAAAAGGTTGAACGCGATTTGGATACGGATGATGATAACAGAGATCAGGATTCATTAGTAGTGGAATATAAGGTTCCGTCTATCAGAAGACCAATGGGGCCAATACCAAAGCCACATATCAATACTGATAAAAGAACACGTTATACTGATGCTGAATTAAAAGAATTCAAAGAATTGATCTTAAAAAAACTTTCTGAAGCTCAAAAAGATTACGAATTGTTAAAAAGTACACTTTCTCACAAAGATGATCATGGTACAGACGACACTTCTCCTACATTCAAATTATTGGAAGATGGATCTGATGTTTTATCTAAAGAAGAAACATCACATTTAGCCGGTCGTCAGGAGAAATTTATTCAGAACTTACAAAACGCTTTAATTCGTATTGAAAACAAAACATACGGAATATGTCGCGTTACAGGTAAATTAATCTCAAAAGAACGCTTGAGAAGTGTACCACACGCTACTTTGGTTATTGAAGCTAAATTAGGACAAAACGCATAATATTCTTTCCTCGTTTAAAACAGAAAAAGCAGCTTAGAAATAAGCAGCTTTTTTGTTTTTGTATCAGTTACACCTCAAAATTTCTGATCTTGCTACCTGTGCCAATTCTCGACTCCGCTCGAAATGGCAGCGCGCGTTGTCATTTCGAGCGAAGTCGAGAAAGTGGGAGGCTTTAGCAATCAGACTAATCTATTGGAAGGGTGAACAATCTTTTTGATCAAATGCAAAATTCTAATCGAAGAACAAGATCCTTCAGCGCCAAAAAGGCGCTTCAGGATGACGGCAGAAAGCATTTATATTATCCTTTGAACAGTGTTTTTAAGGAATTTTCGCACCTTAAAATGGTTCGTTAACTTTTAGATATGATAATTAGAAATATCTTAAGATTACTTACTTTTAATTCGTTTCAAGCACTTTAAAAAGCTCGTCTAATTTTGGTGTTAAAATAATTTCCGTTCTACGGTTCTTTTTGCGCGCCTCTGATGTTTTAGCTGTGTCGATAGGAAAATACTCACCGCGACCTGCAGCAGTTAAACGTCTTGAATCTACTGAGCTATTTTTCGTAATTATTTTTACGATAGAAGTAGCACGCATTACGCTTAAGTCCCAATTGTCCTTGATTTCACCTTTGCCAGCCATTGGTACATCATCAGTATGTCCTTCAATTAAAATATTTATGTCGGAATTTTGTTCAAGTACTTTTGCTACTTTTTTCAATGCCTCAACACCTTTTGTTTCAACCGTTGTACTGCCCGAAGCGAACAAAAGATTTTCTTCCATTGAAACGTATACTTTACCATTTTTTTGAGTGATCGTTAAACCTTTACCTTCAAAGCCAAATAAGGCATCCGATAGTTTTTTCTTCAAATCATTAACTGCATCGTCTTTCTTTTTCAAAACCCCTTCTAATTCAGCAACACGTGCTTCACGTTTTGTTAATTCAGCCGTAAGTGCATCCAAATTTTTCTTTTGATCATTTAGTTGGCCCTCCAGCAGCTTTAACTCATCCTGCTTTTTTAAAAGCTGATCCTGTGTAAGCTGTAACTCGCTCGAAAGCTTTTTGGTATCTGCAATATTACCGCTCAATAAACGGTTGTATTTGTCCAACAATTGTTCATTTACCTGGTTTAGTTTATCGTATTTCGCAAGGAAAGTACGATAGTTACTACCACACATAGCAGTATCTTTTTGAAGGTTTGAAATTATTTTTATATCATCCGCCAGGCTTTTTGTGGCTTCGGTAAGTTTTGTTTCACAGCTCTGGTTTGCTATTTTTAATGCAGCAAGATCAGTGTCGCAGGTTTTTCTTTTTGCCTGCTCTTCCTCTAGTTTGCGCTGAGGCACGCAGGAGAACATTACACTTACCATCAATATTATCGCAATAGCGTTATAGAAGTTTTTCATTTGTAAATTATTTTAGGGTTATCGAGGATACAATATTATTAATAAAGAAAGTGCTTTGTTAGGCTATGCCATAAAGGTTATACACTTAACATTGTTGAAAGCCTAAGTTTTAAGCCCTTCCGCTTTCCCTGCTCCGCCCGAAATGACAGGGCGTTTGGTCATTTCGGGCGGAGCAGGGAAAGCGGGAAACCAGAAAACAAGTCAAAAAAAAAGCCATCGTTTCTGATTTGAAACGATGGCTTTTTAAAATTTTAACTTTATTTTTTTTTCTCCACTTTTGGCTCAAAATAAACCCTTGTCAAATCGCGATATTCCATTGCATTTGCAGGAAAGCTTTTGATATAGGTTTGAACTAAACGATAATTTTCATCATAAAAAATAGGCATGATTGCAGCATCATCAATAGCCACCTGATCGGCTTGAAGATACAATTTCATACGTTTTGCAACATCTACTTCCTGTAATGCGGCAGAGAATAAAGAATCGAATTTTTCGCTTTTATAACGTACCGAATTCAAATACGATTTTTCAGTTAAATTCTTCGGAATATGTTTACTATATAACAGCGTTAAGAACGTTTCAGGATCCGGATAATCTGCCACCCAGCCTGTTCTCCAGAATAATGCTTTACCTGTTTCTAAACGCTCCAAATGCTCTGCAAAAGGCAATACATTTAATTCGATGTCAATGTTTAAATTTTCTTTTAACATTTTTTGAATTACTTCGGCTATTTGGATATTTCTGCCTCCTCCTCCACTGTTAATTTGCAGTGTTAATTTAGGAAAGCCTTTTCCTTCGGGATAACCGGCTGCCGCTAAATGTTTACGGGCTTTATCAGGGTCAAAATAAAACCCTTTTAAGCTTTTTGAATCGTATTCCGGAAAGGAAGGAGGAACAATGCCATAAATACCCGGTACGCCTTCTCCCTGAAGTGTATACGTAACAATTTTTTCGCGGTCAATTGCATAATTAAAGGCCAAACGAACGTCTTTTTTATCAAAAATGTCACTTTGGATCTGGAAACCAAAATAAAAAACCGTCATGGCCGGAATAACCTGCAGGTTGAATGGAGCATTCGCTTCTTTTGCATGGTCAAGTTCACCTAAAATATCAGATATGGATTCTACAGGTATCTGAAAAACCATATCCAGGTTGCCTCTCTTAAATTCAAGCAATTCAGATTTTTTTTCCTTGATAAAACTAAATTTAACAGCATCCAGGTATGGCAACTGGTTGCCAAATTCATCTACACCCCAATAGTGTGGATTTCTCTCCAAAATTACCACTTCACCCTCTTTCACACTTTTAACCTGAAAAGCTCCTGTGCCAACGCATTTTGCACGCATTTCAACACCATATTTATCAAATGCTTCTTTGGGGTAGATCCAACATCCGGGTGTGCTTAAAACGTTTAAAAACCCAACAAAGGGGTATACCAGATCGATCTCTAATGTTTGATCGTCAATTACTTTTATTCCCGAAACGCCACCTGCTAAAGGTTTTTTATCTCCAGTTGATTGATAAAATTCGGATGCACCAAGAACTTTGTCTTTAAATGTGTTGCCAAACTGCTGGTTTTCCGGACTGGCAGTACAAAGTTTTTCGAAACAGTATACAAAATCTTTTATTGTTACTTCACGGCCTTTTCCATCAGAAAAACAAGGGTCATCATGAAATTTAACACCTTTACGTAAAGTGAAGGTCCACTTGGTTGCCTCTGCATTTCTCTCCCACTTTTCTGCCAAAGAAGGCAAAACAGTTAAGTCGGCCTGAGAAAGCTTAACCAGACCTTCATATACCTGACTGGTAATACGTTGAGAAACAACTTCTGTAACATTGATAGGAAACAGATTTCTGAAATCTTCTGTTTCGTTCATTCTGAATACACCACCATAAAACACGCCCCCCTTAGCTTTTCTTGATTCTCCGGTAGACTGGTTCTCACCACCGCAGGATGCCAAAAGGCCTGCCATCAAAAATAAATAAAATGCTTTTTTCATATTAATTTATAGGTACACTTATTAATTCTAAAGGAACAAATATATTAAGATTATCTGAAAGTTTCGCAAAAAACACCTGCGAATTACGAATATCCTTTATGTAATTTCTGATACAGGAAAACTCACAATTTGTAAGGTATTTTAAAGATCGATCTCCAGCAAAACCGGGCAATGATCAGAATGTTTCGCTTCCGGTAATATAGCGGCACGTTTCATTTGTGCCTCCAAATTACTGCTCACAAGATTGTAATCAATACGCCAGCCAAGATTTTTGGAACGGGAATTCGCTCTGAAAGTCCACCAACTGTAGTTGTGCGGCTCTTTATTATAATGGCGGAAACTGTCAATAAAACCGGATCTCATAAATTGATCGATCCAGTCGCGCTCCTCCGGCAAAAAACCACTACTGTTGGCATTGCTTTTGGGATTATGAATATCAATGGCCTGGTGACAAATATTATAATCTCCGCAAATAATAAGTTTTGGCCGGTCCTTTTTTAATGTATTGATATAATTTTGAAAATCCCCTAACCATTTAATTTTAAATGCCTGGCGCTCTTCTCCACTGCTGCCGCTGGGGTGATAAACACTTAAAACAGATACATCACCATAATCGGCA
This sequence comes from Bacteroidota bacterium, assembly GCA_040388455.1. GTDB lineage: Bacteria > Bacteroidota > Bacteroidia > 2-12-FULL-35-15 > 2-12-FULL-35-15 > 2-12-FULL-35-15. The sequence continues at coordinate 6,098 of JAZKBX010000149.1, read as the reverse complement.
CGAATAACGCGGCCCTCGAAATCATAATGAGGTATTCCGCAACCATACTCGATATGATCTGGCTTTTGCTTGCTGAAAATAGCAACACCACTATACCCCTTTTTTTGTGCCGGATGCCAGTAATGATGGTATCCGGCCTTGTCAAACACAGTAAGATCAAGCTGTCCCGGCTCTGCCTTTAATTCCTGAAAACACAAAATATCCGGATCGGCTGCTTTTATCCAGTCCATAAGCCCCTTGCTTATTGCCGAACGGATACCATTTAAGTTATAACTTATAATTTTTGTCATTAATTTACGTATTAAATGTAAAGATAAGCCAAAAGTTTTAAAGTCAAAAGTCAAAATCCGTACTTTATCCTCTTGCCTTTTCAATTTTGAATTTTCTGTCTTCTAACTTTAAGTTTTAAATAGTACTTTTAAATTCTGTGATGGTCCGGAAAATAATACTGTTATTCATTTTGCTGTTTTTCTGTGCAAACGGGTATGCACAATACTTAAGCAATAGCCATACTAAACAATTAACAATAATTGGCGATACCAACCAACTGGATACGCTCAGCCTTGTGCCTGGTTCCATTAAAATAATAACCAATAATGGAACAGAGCTGGATACCTCTTTCTACAAAATAAATTATGCGGAAGGCTTGCTAATCTTAAATCTCAGCGCTTTTGTTAAAAATAATATTGTTGCCGACAGGCTGAATGTTTCCTATAAAACATTTCCCTATTTATTTTCTGCTGAAGTAAAACACAAGGATCTTAACAGGATAAAGCCTGATCTATTCGGTAATATAAATCCTTTCAGCTATACCATAGAATCGAAAAGTGACGATATTTTTAAAATGGAAGGC
>JAZKBX010000149.1:0-5145 GCA_040388455.1 Bacteroidota bacterium | reverse complement strand
GTAGAAAGCAACCAGGGGCCATACCGGTTGCGCGGAGCGGAAAACGAACCTTTTATTATTGTTCTATCCGGAACAGAAAAAATATATATTGATGGAAGGCTCATGGATAGAGGGCAAGAGAATGATTATGTGATCGATTATAATACCTCCGAAATTACATTTACCGCCAAACAGTTAATTACAAAAGACAAACGGATAGTGGTAGAATTTCAATATTCCGATAAAAATTATGCCCGCTCACTGGTTCATTTTGGAAACGATTTCGAAAAAGATAAACTTAAACTTCACCTGAATATTTATTCAGAACAGGATAGCAAAAACCAGCCATTACAGCAGGATCTAACGCCAGAACAAAAAAAATTATTGTCTGATATTGGCGATACTTTAACACTTGCTGTTACACCAAGTTTTGATAGTGTTGCTTTTTCAAATAACGAAGTTTTATATCAAAAAAAGGATACCATTATTGGAGCGCAATCCTATACCATTTTTATTTATAGCACTAACAGCGACAGTGCGTATTATCGTATTGCTTTCAGCAATGTAGGGCAAGGGAGAGGTGATTACAAACAAATTGCATCGAGCGCAAACGGAAAAGTGTTTCAATGGAATGTACCCGTTGCCGGAATAAAGCAAGGAAATTATGATGCGGTAATACTATTGATAACCCCAAAACAAAAACAAATGATAACGGCAGGTGTAGATTATGCTTTTTCGAAAAACACCAAACTATCAATAGAGGCAGCAGGGAACAACAATGATATCAACACTTTTTCATCTAAAGATAGCAAAGACGATATTGGTTATGGGTTGAAGATCAATTTTGATAATACCTCACCCCTTACTCCCCTCTCCAAACAGAGAGGGGGCGGGGGTGAGGTAACAACTAAAACTGATACCACTTCCGGGCCATTAACATTACTTACAAATTTGAATTATGAATATGTCCAGAAATATTTTTCTCCTATAGAGCGGTACCGGAGCATTGAGTTTGAGCGGGACTGGAACCGTTTAAATGTAGCTCTTGTAGACGATCAGCATATTTTAGGTACAGCGGTAATGTTAGCAAAAAAAGGGACAGGAAGTATTGGCTATAAATTCAACGCGCTTCTGGAAGGCAATAATTACAATGCAAACAGACAATCTGCTCATCTTGATTTGCAACAAAAAGGATTTAATGCAAACTATGATGGAAGTGTGCTTGGCTCCGCAAGTACTATTAATACAGACTTTTACAGGCACAAGAGCGGTGTGTCACAAAAAATAAAATGGGTAAGGGTTGGGTTTAAAGATGAGTTCGAGAAAAATAAATTCACACTAAAGAAAAAAGATTCATTGCTATCAAACAGCTATCAATTCTGGGAATGGCAAGGCTATATTCAAAATTCTGATACCACAAAAAATCGTTACGGACTCAACTATAAACAACGGACCGACTATGCGGTAAAAAATGTGATTGACGTCACTAACCTTAACAGGTCGGCCTTTGCAGAGAGCTATGGCGGATTTTTCGAAACAATGCAAAATCCAAATAGTCAATTAAAAGTAAATGTAGCTTACCGGAAATTACAAATTGTTGATTCTGCACTTACCCTTCAAAAGCCTGATAATTCATTGGTTTCACGCATTGAATATAGTTTCCGGTTATGGAAAGGCTTGTTATACTCCAACTCCTTTTACGAAATTGGTTCCGGCTTAGAAGTAAAAAAACAATTTTCTTACATTGAAGTTGCTGCCGGACAAGGCGTATACACATGGATAGATTACAACAATAATGGTATAAAAGAATTAAATGAGTTTGAGGTGGCGGCTTTTTCCAACACAGCAACCTATATAAAAATATTTACCCCAAGCCTTGATTATATTAAAGTGTATAGCAACCAGTTCAGCGAAATGTTAATGCTGAAACCCGCGGCTTTATGGGCAAGCAAAACAGGTGTCCGGAAATTTATTTCACGGTTTGCAAATCAATCAGCTTATCGTATTGATAGAAAATCAACAGGGAACGATGGTTCGGCTACTCTCACCACAGGTCTCGCAAAAGCCTACAACCCTTTCTTAGCGGAAACAAATGACTCCAGCCTGATCACGCTTAACTCCTCTTTCAGGAATACATTATTTATTAATCAACTAAATTCTGTTTTTGGCCTGGACCTGACTTATCAGGATGTGCGTAATAAAATTTTACTTGTAAATGGTTTTGATACGCGCCAAAACAGTTATAAAGAGGCTCGTTTGCGCTGGAACATCTCACAACAATTCTGGTGGGACCTTTCCTATAAAGATGGTAAAAAAATTAACCGATCGCAGTATTTTGGAACACGGGATTTTTCTATTTTATATTATGAAGCCGCACCCAAACTAAACTATCAGCCAAACACAGCATTTCGTATAACGGCTTCTTTCAAGTACACCGATAAAAACAATAATGTTGAGTTTGGAGCTCAGCGAGCTACTTTGCAGGATTATGGCATGGAAGTAAAATACAATATATTGCAAAAAGGAAGTTTGAATGTTAAAGCAAATTTTATTCAAATAAAATTTAACGGCACCGAAAACACATCCCTTGCCTTTGAAATGATGGACGCCTTACAGAATGGAAAAAACATTACCTGGGACTTAATATATCAACGAAACCTGACAAATAATTTACAGTTAAGCTTATCGTATGATGGGCGTAAATCAGAGGGCTCCAATACGGTTCATACTGGTGGTGCTCAAGTGAGGGCTTATTTTTAATAACTAACATTGTCGCTAAAACCAGCCGCGGATCATTGTTTTAACTCTTCGATAGCCTTTTGATAAACATCTTTTACTTTTGAAAAAAGGATTTCAATTTGTGGAAGATCCGACTGCATGGCCGCTAACCTTTCAATTTCAACCATTTCAGTCATTATGATTTTATCTATGCCCACAAAAGGAATGGTTGATCTCATTTTATGAGAAGAAGATCTGATCAAATCAAAATTCTTTTCATTGATACCTTTTTCTAACAAACCTATTTCTAGCGGGCTTTCAATAAGAAAGATCTCTATCATTTCGCTTACAAATTGAGTGCTCCCTTTCGACAGTTCTATCAGGTAATCTAAATTGGTCACTTTATTTGAATCTGTTGTCATTTTTTTTTATTTTTTATTTTGAATAGATTATTTACCGCAATCAGCCGCACTTTCTCGACAAGCTCGAAATGACCACGCACACGGTCATTTCGAGCTTGTCGGGAAAATTGTGTGTAAGCATTTTAACCCTCAATTTCGTTGTAAGCATTATGATATGGTTTAACTTATATTAAGTCTAATACACAGCAAAATAATTTAACCTCTTAAAAGGTATAATTTTAAATTAAATATATTTAATAATTAAATTGTGCAGATCGGTCTCTTTTATTGGTTTTGAAATATAATCCGTCATTCCAAATCCTAAACACTTATCCTTTTCACCCGGCATTGCATGAGCCGTCATTGCAATAATTGGGATGTTTAACATTAATTTTTCTCTGATAACTCCTGTCGCTTCGTAGCCATCCATTTCAGGCATCTGTATGTCCATCAAAACAAGATCATAAACATCCTGTTTTAATTTGTCAACTGCAAGTTTTCCGTTGTCACAAATATCAAATGTATAACCAAAATCTTTTATCATAAAAGCCGCTAATTTTTGGTTGAGTAAATTATCTTCTACGATCAATATTTTAATTTTATCATTTACAACTGCCTTGTGGATCTTTTCTGGGCTTGTTTTTAATGTAGAAGCCAATACAGGTGCTTTTTTATAGGGTATAGTAAATTTAAATAATGAACCTTCCTCTTTTTTACTTTCCACTGTTATTGTTCCGGACTGCAGCTCAACCAGCTTTTTTACAATGGATAAGCCAAGACCTGTTCCTCCGAATATTCTGGAAGTATCCGATTCTGCTTGTGTAAAACGGTCAAAAACTTCAGTTACCTTTTCCTCTAAAATTCCTATCCCTGTGTCCTTTACCTTAAATTGAACAGTAGCATTTTGTTTATCGTCTTTTATAACTTCTACACTAATATCTATATTTCCCTGATTAGTAAATTTTAGTGCATTCCCAACAAGGTTTATCAGTATTTGCGTTAAACGGGTGGGGTCCCCCATTAAAAATTCCGGAATATTTTTAGGCTGATGAAGGTGAAGGCTTATGTTTTTTTCTTTTGCTTTTAAAAAAAACATATTGTAAACACACAGTAGCAATTCGTGAAGGTTAAAACGGATATGCTCTATTGTTACCATACCGGCTTCAATTTTTGAAAAGTCGAGAATATCATTTATGATCGTTAATAAATTTTCACCAGAACTTTGCACAGCAGCAACGTATTCCTGCTGCTCCTCATTTAATTTTGTTTTAATCAACCGATCGTTAAATCCTATAATAGCATTCATAGGGGTTCTGATCTCGTGGCTCATATTAGCCAGAAACTGCTCTTTGATGACAGAGGCCTCCTCTACTCTTTTTTTAGTTTCTACCAATTCTTTTTCCAGTTTTTCCCTTTTATTTATATCCCGGAATAAAAACCAGATACAAAGTGAAACGAGTAAAAAAGCAAAAATATATGCCGATGTGTCCATGCGAACTACCAACTCACTAGCGTGTTTGTTTCTAAGAATGATCTTTTCAAATTTCGTTTTTTCAATATTGTGGATCTTTTCAAATTCCTTTATTATCTCTGACATTAGATACCGCCCTCTGCCCTTTTTCAAAAGAGTTAGAGCGTTTTCCGGATTCAGATCGTACTGAAAAATCACTTCATCTGAAAATTGTATTTCATTGTTTAATAATGATACAAGCTTATCAATGGAAGCAACCTGATCTTTGTCGGGAGATAATTTTTTGAGCTCCTTAAATTTCGAAACGATATCTGTAAGATATTTTTCGTTATTTTCTAATAAAGTATCGTTTCCGGTAAGGACATAACCGGTCATTTTGCTTTCAAAAAAGCTTACAGAAGATTTTATTGATTCTACTTCAGTAGATAGCGTTGTGCTTTTAAGCAACTCCTGCTGAGATGCTATTACATTAGCAATACCCTTATTAAGGGCGTATTGAATTCCAATTAAAACAATTAACAGAAACCCGAAACCTATACCTATTTTTACCTTAATACTTATATTCCAGATTTTTTT
>JAZKBX010000148.1:0-5365 GCA_040388455.1 Bacteroidota bacterium | reverse complement strand
TTGTTTTACATGGAAGCCCGTAAAATTTTACATGAAGCACGTAATTTAGAAGATTATATTTTTGAGGAACAATTTGAAAAGGCGCAAGTAATTGCATGCACTCCTGTGGTATCATCGGGTAAGATGATGCGCAACAAACATTTTTCCACTGTTTTTATTGATGAAGCAGCACAGGCTTTAGAGCCGATGTGTTGGATACCAATTACACGAAGCGATCGTGTAATATTTGCCGGTGACCATTTTCAGTTGCCTCCTACTGTTAAATCAAAAAAAGCCGAAGTAGAAGGACTGAAAGAAACATTGTTTGAGCAATGCATGCATTTAGATAATGTTTCTGTGATGCTGAATACGCAATATCGAATGCATGAACATATCATGAATTTTTCGAATAAAAAATTCTATCAAAATAATTTAGTTGCTGATGCTTCTGTAAAAGACACTGTGTTGAGTTTTGATCCAAATGAGTTTTTGTTACATACACCACTTGATTTTATTGATACTGCAGGGTGTGGTTATAACGAAATTATAAATCCTGAAAGTTTAAGTATTGCTAATCCTGAAGAAGCTCAATTACTTATTAAACATCTAAAACTGGTGTTGGAGCAGTATTCTCAAAGCAATAAATCGGGCAAACGAATAACCATTGGTATTATTTCTCCCTACAAAGAGCAGGTGCAATATATTATTAACAAAGTAGCGGAGGATGAGGATTTCAATAATTACAGATCACAAATTGCAATTAAAACTGTTGATGGATTTCAAGGGCAGGAACGTGACGTTATCTATATCAGTTTAGTAAGAAGTAATGATCTGAAGGAAATTGGTTTTTTAAATGATATTCGCAGAATGAATGTAGCGCTTACACGCGCCAAGAAAAAATTGGTTGTAATTGGAGATAGCGCTACGCTTGCCAATCATCCTTTTTATAAAAACTTTCTTGATTATACGGAATCGATCAATGCTTATAAATCTGCTTGGGAGTTTATGTAATTTCGATTGTTAGACCAAAGTGGGATCACTTAAGGATGTTATTTTTTTGAAAAAATATATTTGTGAAAGGCGCATGAGGAATGAACAAACGCGATGGCGTGTAGCTTGTGTGGAGCAATCGTTTGTCCTTGAATTTTTGTTTCTTTTTTTTTAAGAAAAAAGAAAAACACACAGTTTTTTAATCTTGATTTATATTTGATAGAACTACTAGAAAAATGGAAGTTGTAATTTTCACACTAAAATAAAACAATGCAAAACAAAAACATACTTATAACAGGCGCTACTGCCGGTATCGGACTAGAAACCGCTAAATCTCTGGCAAAAAAAGGTGGCAATATTTATATTGTAGCACGTACAATTGAAAAAGCTAAAATTGCAATAGAAGAAATTAAAGAACACAGCGGAAACAACAGCATACATTTTTTTGTTGCTGATCTTTCTTCACAGAAAGAAGTGCGCAAACTGGCTGCAGAAATAAAAGCAAAGCTAAATAAACTGGATGTCTTAATTAATAATGCCGGAGCCACTTTTCAGCATTTTCGATTATCAGAAGATAACATTGAAATGTCTTTTGCAACCAATCACTTAAGTTATTTTTTACTCACCAATTTATTGCTCGATCTAATAAAAAAATCTGCCCCTTCACGAATTGTAATTGTGGCTTCAGATTCTCATTATCGTGGAACAATTGATTTTAATGACCTGAACATGAGTGCTAATTACAATGGGTTAAAAGCCTATGAGCGCTCAAAACTCGGCAATGTGCTCTTTACTCTTGAACTCGCTGAACAACTTAAGGGAACTGGTGTTACAATTAATGCACTGCATCCGGGAAGAGTAAAAACAGATATTGGAAGTAAAAATTCTGGATTACTTTATAAAATAGGATGGACATTTTTCAAAATATTTTCATCAATAAGTATTGAAAAAGGTGCCGAAACATCCATATACTTGGCCCATTCCGAAGATGTAAAAGATGTTTCAGGAAAATATTTTGCTGATAGCAAACAAAAATGGCATTCCCGTTATTCGCAAACACCAGGTATGAAAGAAAAACTTTGGGAAGAAAGTGTTAGACTTACGGGTCTTTGATTAACTCGTAATTCACCGCTCTGTCATCCTTGTTATACATGTCATCCCGAGCTTTCGCGAGGGATCTTGTTACTATTAATGATATTGCCAATGCTGGATAAGATCCTTCAGCGTGAAACAACTACGAGCGGAGTCGAGAAACGCGTGAAAGCTGAACGATACCTGACCCCCTCAATGAAAAAAGATTAATTTCAATCCAAAACCTATTATTATTATTCCTGAAAATATATTAAGAACTTTTAAAAAACCTGGTTTTACATATTTCTTGAGGTGAAATGCAGAATACCCTTTCAGGCAGTCTGTTAACAGGGTAACACCAAGGCCGCATAAAAAATGCGTTAAAACAAGATCTTTATCATTGTGGTATGAACTAAAAGCAAGCATCATTGCGCCAAACCAAAAAAAGAAAATGGTGGGATTAAGGCTATTGATCATAAAGCCTTTTATAAAAAGTGTATTCAATCTTTTTTGTGAATCTTCCTCTTGCTCCATTACCACAGGTGTTTTAAGTAGATTTCGTACACCGAAATAAATTAAAACGGCCCCGCCAATGTAATACAGGATCTCTAAATATTTAAGTTCCGAAATAGAACCAAGTGCAACATAAAGCAACAGAAAAATGATGATCGCATCGCTTAAAAAAACACCAAAAGCTAAGTAAAAAACAGATCTTAATGTACTGCTTATCCCAAGATTAATAAGCATAAAGAAGATAGGGCCACAAAAAGTGCTTAAAATTAAGCCCATCATTATTCCCTGAAAAACGGCTTCAACCATTTGCTGAAAATATTTATTGCACTGAATTTATTTTGTCCAGAAAATCAAGAACAATTTCTTCCAGGTCATCTGTTCCGCTCAATGCGCCCATCATACCATACATTGCTGCAGTATTTTCTTTTTTTATTGCTGAGCCGGATCCACCTTTTTGAAATTTAGCAATAGTTCCCGAAGGCAATATTTTGCTTAAGCCTTTTACTGCTTTCGTTTGCAAACTGGTTGCAAATGATTCTAATGTAAATTTCTTAGCAATTTCTACACATTCTTTAAGGTCAATAATAAACTCATCGGTAACAAGCCTGTGAATATAATTGATAGTAAAGTGTAAACTAGGTGGTAATTGCTGTCTTTCAAAGTGCCAGCCCTTTTTATTGAGTTCATCAGCAAGTTTAAATACATCAAGTTTGTCTGATTTAAAAGCAAGGATACTCATATCCGGATGTCCGATCATTTCCAGTTCTGGAATAGAATCTATAGCCGTTTTTATTTTAGCAGTTACCTCCATAGTGGTTTTGGCCATTTCGAGATAACCATCCATACCAATCGCTTTTAATGCAGCCCAGGCACCGGCAATACTTCCTCCCGGGCGTGTGCCGGTCATAGTAGGTGAACCATAAACCCCGCCATTCCATTTTGTATATGATGAAAATTGAAATTTACGGATCTCCGAATTTTTATAAAGTATAACAGATGAACCTTTGGATGAGTAGCCATACTTATGAATATCAGCAGAGATAGAAGTAACGCCATCTATAGAGAAATCAAAGTCGGGAATAGGGTATCCAAGTTTTTTAACAAATGGTAACATAAAACCACCTATACAAGCATCAACATGACAAAAAATGTTTTTTTCTTTTGCAATGGCAGCGATCTCAGCAATAGGGTCCATTAGTCCGTGCGGGTAAGAAGGAGCAGAACCAACGATCATTATGGTATCCTTATTAACAGCGGCACGCATTGCATTTGGATTAGCACGATAGTCGCTGCCCAATTCAACAGGAATAAAATCTACATTGAAATAATGAAATGCCTTCATAAACGCAGGATGCGCAGACATAGGCAATACCACATTTGGTTTGGTGATATGTGGTTTGTTTTTTTTAGCCCAATCCCTTGCCGTTTTTACAGCCAACAAAATACTTTCCGTTCCACCAGTTGTAATATTTCCCCTTACATTTTCATCGCCATTGAACAGGTCAGCACACATACTAACTGTTTCGGCTTCCAATTCGGCCAAACTTGGTGTAGCTGTGGGGTTTAAGGCATTGTCGGAAAAGTAAAGATTGTAAATTTCTTTTATCAGGTTAGCGCGCTCCTCGCCCGGATGATACACTAAACAAAAGGCTTTTCCTTTTTTCCAGTCAATGTCCTTTAATTTTTTTTTGCTGATATAGTCAAGCATTTCTTCCCTGCTGGAAGCGGTTGAAGGAAACTGTATTTTGGGTCTGTTCATTTTAATTTGGATTTATTTTACCGGTTATAGCATTATTGCCGGTAAAAGCCCAAAGTTAAAAGATTAGGTTCATTTCTAAAACATATTTTTTGATAATATGTGAATTGCCTTAAATTTCAATAAAATGAACAGCGCAGATCAATTAAAATTTCTCTTTAAAAAATCCATAGCGTTTTGCGTGAAAACCTTATTCATAAGCTCTTCAGGAGAATATCCGAACCAAAGATGAGATTGGTAATTATTTTTTGTTAAAAAATTAACCAGGTCTTTTTTCAGGTCAGGAAGCGTAGATGTATTCTCGTATGGATCGAAATGGGTAATAACACCATCAAAATCACTTCCAATCGTTAAAACATCCCATCCCGATTTAGCATTTATTGCTCCAACGAAGAAAAATATATTGTCGCAAAGCAATTTTACAAAAAGAGTTTTTTTATCCTCTGGATTTTTTATTTTATCGATTGATTTTAAAAGGTTGATCCCACTGTGTCTTCCTTTGTCTAAAATAATCCCCGCAATGCCACCCGATTCATGAATGGCAATGGCTTCTTCCGAAGAAATATTTAAGCTCCAGGCGCAAAAAGGAGTTAATTTTTTTTTCGATGAAGAATCTTTAACCTGGTCTGAATGATTGATCTTTTCAAAACCATTAACTGCCGAGTGGCTTGAAATTAAAGGAATCAGATCATTAGGGTTTTCTTTATTATGATTGGAGACAAAATTAATATAGTGCAGCCTAGATTTCGCACTCATGTGCCGCGTATCTATTAATATTCGCTTTCCGTTTTTGTTGGAAAGCAATTCTTCTAAAACAAATAAACCAAGCTCAGTAAAACCGGTATTTAATCCCGGTATCTGGTTGCAGGTAAATTTTGTTGCCGCTGTCAACGTGGTTGCATGCCCACATAACTGATTCCAGAAATGATGAGCAAACGTAATAAAAAAGGGAGGATGCTTCCACTTTTTTACCACACTGATATTGTGTTTAAGAATTTGTTTTAATTCTTCAAATGGTATTTTTTCAGAATCTTTTGTACCACAGCCAAAAACATG
>JAZKBX010000147.1:0-4360 GCA_040388455.1 Bacteroidota bacterium | reverse complement strand
GATTTAGCATGATAGCAATAGATAATACAATAGTTTCGGAGCATTTGCTTGAAAAAAAATTCGTGTGTGATTTGAATGCATGCAAAGGGGAATGTTGTGTAGCCGGTGATTCGGGTGCTCCGCTTGAACTGGAAGAGATCGCGATAATGGAAGACCTGCTGGATAAGGTAAAGCCCTACCTGCCTAAGGATGGACTTAAATCGATTGAAAAACAAGGTGTTTTTGTGATCGATGAGGATGGAGATTATACAACCCCATTAGTAAAAGGAAAACACTGCGCTTTCACCTATTTTGAAAATGATATTGCTAAATGCGCTATTGAAAAAGCCTATTATGCAGGTGATATAACCTGGAAAAAACCTATTTCCTGCCATTTATACCCTGTACGCATCACTAAATACAAGGATTATGATGCAGTAAACTTCCACAGCTGGGAGGTATGCAAACCTGCATGTGAATGCGGAGCCAAGCTGGATGTACCGGTATATAAATTTTTACGCGAACCATTGATCCGTAAATACGGTGAAGATTGGTACAAACAATTAGAATTTGCTGATAAAATAAAAAAGGCATAGCTTCAAAAGCGTTAATTGTAAAGGAGTACCTAAGCAGCCCCCCTCAAAACACCTGTATATCTAATACGGAAATTTACTTATTAACTCCAAATTTTTTTACATTTAATTTTCAGTTTTTTTTCCAATAGAGTTAATGTCGTGTTTTTAAATACGTTAGTGATTTATCAACATTCATCTGTTAATTCTGCATGTTTATAACTTCAACCAAATGTTAATTCAATCCACTTGACTACCCGTTTTTTTTTGACAAGATTTGTACACCTTAATTCAATAACCAATTCTTTACTTAAAACGCTCAAAAAGAAAGCAATAGGCTTTCAGGGGAATTCAACCCTTTGTTTTTAAAAAAGACTTGACCACAATGGCTTGATTAAGAGGTAGTTAAAAAATAAACGAGAAAAAAGATATAAATGACAGCAGAACCAATATTAAAAGAGAACAAAGACAGATTTGTACTTTTCCCTATCAAACATAATGATATATGGGAAATGTATAAAAAAGCAGAAGCAAGCTTTTGGACTGCAGAAGAAATTGATCTGAATCCTGATCTTCAGGATTGGGACAATAAATTAAATGACGATGAGAAACATTTTATTAAACATGTGCTTGCTTTTTTTGCTGCAAGTGATGGTATAGTAAATGAAAACCTGGCCGTTAACTTCATGAGTGAAGTTCAATATCCGGAAGCCCGTTGTTTTTATGGTTTTCAGATCATGATGGAAAATATCCATTCTGAGACCTATTCCCTATTAATAGATAGCTATATTAAAGACCCTAAAGAAAAAGACAGACTTTTTCATTCTGTAGATACACTGCCATGTGTTGGGAAGAAAGCCGATTGGGCTATTAAATGGATAGGAAACGGAACCTTCGCTGAACGGTTAATTGCTTTCGCTGCAGTGGAAGGAATATTCTTTTCAGGAAGTTTCTGTTCTATCTTTTGGTTGAAAAAACGTGGATTAATGCCGGGCCTTACTTTCTCGAACGAACTTATTTCCCGTGACGAGGGCTTACATTGCGATTTTGCATGTTTGCTTTATTCACAACTGGAGAATCAGTTGCCACAGGAAAATGTAACCGCAATCATTACCAATGCCGTTGAAATTGAAAAAGAATTTGTATCCGATGCACTACCTGTTCGTTTGATAGGTATGAATGCTGATATGATGTGCCAGTACATTGAATTTGTTGCCGACAGATTATTAGTTGCTCTTGGATGCCCTAAAGCATACAATGCAACCAATCCATTCGATTTTATGGAGCTGATCTCCTTACAAGGCAAAACTAATTTCTTTGAAAAACGTGTTGCTGAATATCAAAAATCAGGAGTAATGGGTAAGAAAGAAGACAATGTTTTTAAACTTGACGAAGACTTTTAGGGGAAATGTTGAATGTTGTATGTTAAATTTTAAATGTAAAAATTAAAACTATGTTGAATGTTAAAGGTTAAATGTTGAATTCTTTCGGAAGATTCCATTTACAATTTAACATTGAGCATTTAAAACAAAATAATATATGTACGTAATAAAAAGAGACGGAAACCGGGAATCGGTAAAATTTGACAAGATCACAGCACGCATCCAAAAACTTTGCTACGGATTAGATGCTACTCACGTAACAGCTATCAGTGTTGCGATGAAGGTGATAGAAGGTATTTACGAAGGTGTAAGTACTAGTGAATTGGACAACTTAGCGGCTGAAACAGCTGCAGCACTTACTACCAAACACCCTGACTATGCACTTTTAGCATCACGCATAGCTGTTTCTAACTTACACAAGAACACTAATAAATCGTTCTCCAAAACAATGGAAGCGCTTTATTCATACATCGACCCGAAGACAAGCAAAAAAGCTCCTTTGATCGCTGATGATGTTCATGAGATCATTCAAAAAAATGCACAGGAATTAGATTCCACCATTATTTATGACCGTGATTTCGGTTATGATTATTTCGGATTTAAAACCCTTGAGCGCTCTTACCTTTTAAAGTTGAACGGTATGGTAGCTGAACGTCCGCAACACATGATCATGCGTGTGGCTGTAGGTATTCACAAAGATGATATTGCATCTGTTATTGAAACATATAACCTGATGAGTGAGCGTTGGTTCACACATGCTACACCAACATTGTTCAATGCAGGAACTCCAAAACCACAAATGTCGTCATGCTTTTTGTTAACAATGAAAGATGATAGCATTGATGGTATCTATGACACATTGAAAAACTGCGCAAAAATTTCACAAAGTGCAGGTGGTATCGGATTAAGCATTCACAACATACGTGCTACAGGTTCATATATCCGTGGTACAAATGGTACTTCGAACGGTATCATCCCGATGTTACGTGTATTTAATGATACTGCACGTTATGTTGATCAGGGCGGAGGGAAACGTAAAGGTTCATTCGCTATTTATTTAGAGCCTTGGCATGCTGATATCTATGAATTTTTAGATATCCGTAAAAACACAGGTAAAGAAGAAGCCCGTGCACGTGACCTTTTCACTGCAATGTGGACTCCCGATCTATTCATGAAACGTGTAGAAGCGAATGGCGACTGGTCATTGTTCTGCCCTAACGAAGCGCCAGGCTTAGCTGATTGCTGGGGTGAAGCATTCGAAAAATTATATACTAAATACGAAAAAGAAGGCCGTGCACGTAAAGTAATTAAAGCACGTGAACTTTGGACGGCTATCATCGATTCACAAATTGAAACCGGTAACCCGTATATGCTTTACAAAGATGCTTGTAACGCAAAGAGCAATCAACAAAATTTGGGTACTATCAAATCATCTAACCTTTGTACCGAAATTTTAGAGTACACTGCACCAGATGAGATCGCTGTATGTAACCTGGCTTCTATCGCTCTTCCACGTTTTGTTGAAGGTGGAAAATTTGATCACCAAAAGTTATTTGATATCACGTATGTGATCACTAAAAATTTAAATAAAGTAATTGACCGTAATTATTACCCGGTTGCTGAAGCAAAAAAATCTAATTTACGTCACCGCCCTATTGGTATTGGTGTACAAGGTTTGGCTGATGCCTTTATTTTAATGCGTTTCCCTTTCGATTCTCCGGAAGCTGTACAATTGAACAAAGAAATTCACGAAACCATCTATTATGCTGCAATGACAGCATCTAAGGACCTTGCGAAAGTAGAAGGTGCTTATGAAACATACGAAGGATCACCGGTTTCGAAAGGTGTATTCCAATACGATATGTGGAATGTTACCCCATCTAACCGTTGGGAGTGGGATGTGTTGAAAGAGGAAGTAAAAAAACACGGTGTGCGTAACTCCTTGTTATTAGCGCCAATGCCAACTGCAAGCACTTCACAGATCTTAGGAAATAACGAATGTTTTGAACCGTACACTTCCAATATTTATTCGAGACGTGTATTATCAGGTGAGTTTGTGATCGTGAACAAACACTTGTTGAAAGACCTTGTTAAATTAGGTATCTGGAATGATAGCTTGAAAAATAAAATTATCATTGCCAATGGTTCCGTACAAAACATTGAAGTAATTCCGGCTAACATTAAAGCATTATACAAAACAGTTTGGGAGATCTCTCAAAAGGTGATCATCAATATGGCTGCTGACCGTGGAGCATATATCTGCCAGTCACAATCATTGAACCTGTTTGTACAGGATGCAAATTTTGCGAAGCTTTCTTCTATGCATTTCTATGGTTGGAAAGCTGGATTAAAAACCGGCATGTATTACTTACGTACTAAAGCTGCTGCTGATGCAATTAAATTTACTGCTGATGCTTCTGCTGCTAA
>JAZKBX010000146.1:0-3049 GCA_040388455.1 Bacteroidota bacterium | reverse complement strand
GCTTCAATCGCTTTTAAATAGGTGGCGCTCTGGATAGAAGAAGTATCGTGTGTATGCAGGTGTATTGGCAGATCAACGGTTTTCTTTAGCTCTGTAATTAACAACTCAGCAGAATATGGTTTTAATAATCCGGTCATATCTTTGATCCCAATAATATGAGCTCCGGCATCCTCTAACTCTTTAGCAAGATCCAAATAATATTGTAACGTGTATTTTGTTTTTGATTTATCAAGTATATCACCTGTATAACAGATGCACACTTCTGCAAGTCCTCCAGTACGCTCTCTTACCGCATTAATACTCACTTTCATGCTATCCACCCAGTTAAGGGAATCAAATATTCTGAAAAGATCCACCCCATGTCCCCATGATTTTTCTATGAATTTTTCAACCAGGTTATCCGGATAAGCAGTATATCCAATGGCATTGGACCCCCTTATTAACATTTGCAATAATACATTTGGAATTGCTTCGCGTAATAGTTGTAGGCGTTTCCACGGACTTTCATGCAGGAACCTCAGTGCAACATCAAAAGTTGCGCCTCCCCACACTTCCATCGAAAATGTTTGTGGGTGATTGTAAGCAAATCCTTCTGCCACCGCCATCATATCTTTTGTTCTTACCCTCGTGGCAAGCAGCGATTGATGAGCATCACGGAAAGTAGTATCGGTGTACTGTATTTCTTTTTTTTCTTTAAGCCACTTGGCAAAATTTTCAGGACCAAGTTTGGTCAACAATTGTTTGGTTCCAGGAGTAATCGGATGCGACCTGTCAAAATCAGGAACTTTAGCGACTTCAAACTTTTTATTAATGTCAATTATTTTTACATCCGGATTTCCATTTACGGTAATATCTGCAAGAAATTTAAGTGTTTTTGTCCCACTATCCAATCCGTTTTTAAAATGTAATAATTCAGGATGCTCGCCAATAAAATTAACGGTAGCATTACCCTCCTGAAACACATGATGGTTGATCACATTTTCAAGAAATTGAATATTGGTTTTAACACCTCTTATTCTGAATTCGGTTAATGCGCGATGAAGTCTCTGACTTGCTCCTTTAAGCGTTCTTCCCGAAGCAGTTACTTTTACAAGCATTGAATCAAAGAAGGGTGATATTTTAACTCCATTGTAGGAACTGCCTTCATCTATTCTTATACCATAACCTCCTGCGTTGCGGTAAGCGGTAATGGTACCATAATCCGGTTTAAAATCATTTTGAGGATCCTCTGTGGTGATACGGCATTGAATTGCAAACCCATTGCATTTAATTTCTTCCTGGCTATTGATAAATATCCCGGAGGATTTAAGGGAATGTCCGCTTGCAATTAATATCTGGCTTCTTACAATATCAATTCCGGTTATTTCTTCGGTAACAGTATGTTCAACCTGAATACGAGGATTCACTTCTATGAAATAAACATTCTCCTGCGTATCAACCAAAAATTCAACAGTACCGGCATTGTTATAGCCTACTTTTTTAGCTAAACGAAGGGCGTATTCATACAATTTATTTTTGGTTTCCTGTTTCAGATTAGGAGCTGGCGCAATTTCCACCACCTTCTGAAACCTTCGCTGGATAGAACAGTCTCTTTCAAAAAGATGAACAATGTTTCCATGTTTATCTCCTAAAATTTGTACTTCAATGTGCTTTGGTTTATCAATAAATTTTTCAAGAAAAACAGTATCATCACCAAAGGCATTTTTAGCTTCGCGCCTTGCTTCATTATATGATTTTTCCAGATCTTCTTCATTCCGGATGATGCGCATACCTCTACCTCCGCCACCTGCAGCAGCTTTTAGCATTACCGGGAAACCAATTTTTTTTGCTTCCACTAATGCGATCTCCGCTGTAACAAGATCTTGTTTGCTGTCTTCAATAATAGGAACACCCGCTTCTATAGCAACTTTTTTTGCCGCGATCTTATCGCCCAACTGCTCCATGATTTCAGGGTCGGGCCCCACAAAAACAATACCCTCTTCACGGCAGCGTTTTGCAAACGTTACATTCTCCGACAAAAAACCATAACCGGGATGGATCATATCGATACCTTCTCTTTTTGCAACGCGAATAATTTCTTCAATATCCAGATATGGTTTTAAAGGCTCGTTCTCTTTACCAATGATATAAGATTCGTCCGCCTTATAGCGATGTAAGGAATATCTGTCCTCATAGGTATATATTGCAACTGTTTTTATTTTTAATTCGGAAGCAGCCCTTAATACTCTAATGGCTATTTCTCCACGATTTGCAACAAGTAGTTTTTTAATTTTATCCATAAAAGGTATAATTTTTTCGATATTTTAATTTATATAAGTTAAATAATTATGGTAATCAGCCGCACTTTCTCGACAAGCTCGAAATGACCATGCGCGCAGTCATTTCGAGCTTGTCGAGAAAATTGTGTGTAAGCATTTTAACCCTCAATTTCGTTGTTAACATTACAATGTATTTTAACTTATATAAAGTCTAATATTTGGGCAGCCAAAAATAGGAATAAAAGAGCATTATTCTTTTTGATTTTAATCATTGATTTGTGCTACCAACTGAACTGTATATCTGCTCTTTACCTCTAATAACACTTTTTTATCGATCGTTACCCTATCAATAGTGGCTTGATCGTAATAACGTATCGTTATTAATTCCAGGTTTTCGTTATACAAAACACGATAGTCTTTTTGTAATGTTTTTATCAGGTCGGGCAATTTATGAACCTCATTATCGATACATACCGAAAAGCTGATAGCGGAATTTTGCATCATATTTATTTTTACCTGTTTTTCGGCAAACAATTTATAAATAGCACTGAAATTTTCTTCCACAATAAACGAAAAGTCTTTTGGTGAAATAGAGATCAGCACCTGGTTTACCTTAAATATAAAGCAAGGCAAGGGCAGTGAGGATTGATCTTCATTGATGATGGTCCCGGCATCTGCAGGATTCAAAAATGATTTTACATACAAGGGAATTTTTTTATTTTGTAATGGTTTTATAGTTTTGGGGTGAATAACAGTAGCCCCATAATAAGCTAACTCTATTGCATCGTGAT
>JAZKBX010000145.1:3954-8073 GCA_040388455.1 Bacteroidota bacterium | reverse complement strand
AACCACCCACAGATTATGAGTCTGTTGCTCTAACCGAATGAGCTATAGGCCCAATTGCATTTAATTGCAATTTTGGACTGCAAAACTATATATTTGTGCGCAATTAACAAAGGTATTCCCGCTTTATTATGATAAATCCTGCAAATAAATATAAAAACATCATTTTCGACCTGGGTGGTGTATTGCTCAATATTGATTATTCGCTTGTTACCAAAGCATTTTTAGCTCTGGGACTGACCGATTTTGACAAATTGTATTCAAAAGCACACCAGACAAAATTATTCGATTTGTATGAGAAAGGTCAGATTTCTTCTGAAGCCTTCCGAAATCATGTAAAAACCTGCTTCAGCACACCCATTGATGACAGTTCTATCGACAAAGCCTGGAATGCCATGCTGCTTGACCTCCCTCCTGAGCGACTGCATTTATTGCAACAGTTAAAAACAAAACACCGTATCTTTCTATTGAGCAATACCAACGATATCCATATCCGGTACATCAACAACTATTTGAAAGAAACATTTGGAATAAATGACCTGTCAGGCTATTTCGAGAAAGTGTACCTATCTTACGAAGTAGGAATGCGTAAGCCGGATGCTGAAATTTTTGATTTGGTTTTGTCTGAAAATAACCTTGACCCGAATGAGACCTTATTTATTGATGATTCCATCCAACACATAGAAGGTGCTAAAAAACTAAGTATTCATACCTATTGGCTGGATGTGAAGAAAGAGTCTGTGATGGATTTATTTCAAGTGCCAGCCGCTTAATTATAGCCTAACAGGGTTTGAAACCCGCTCAGGGGTGCTAACTGTAATTGCCTATTGCAAAATTGCCTGATTGCCCAATTTATCTGATTTCCTGGCACAATTCAATTAATACACCATTACTACTTTTGGGATGTAAAAAGCAGATCAACTTATTATCGGCCCCTTTTTTAGGTTCTTCCGAAAGAAGTGTAAATCCTTCACTTTTCAAACGTTCCATTTCAGCATAAATATCTGATACCTCAAAGGCAATATGATGGATGCCTTCACCTTTTTTCTCAATAAATTTAGCAATAGGACTGTCCGAATTTGTTGCTTCCAGTAATTCTATTTTACTTTCTCCCATCATAAAAAAGGAGGTGGAAACATGTTCGCTTTCTACTTTTTCTAATTTATAAGGAGCCTTGCCAAATAGCTTCGTAAACAATAGGTTAGATTGCTCCAGATTTTTTACAGCAATTCCCAAATGCTCTATTTTCAACATATACAGGGGGGTTAAATTAGCACAAAAAAAATCCCGACTTTTGAATTCGGGATTTTTTCATTGAAATAGTATTTCGTATTATTTTTTGATGAACTCACCCATCTTGTTATCGTAATTCAAATAATATGCTCCTTTGGGAAGGTTAGATGCGTCAATTGTTGATGCGAATCCACGTTTAACAATATTACCATATTGGTCATAGATCTCAAACATTGTTTCTGCCGGTGTTTCACCTGCAAGGAAGTTAATTGATTTTGATACTTTAGCAGGGCTGAATGTAATTTCTGGTGTAGTTGACATATAATCAACTGTTTTTGAAAATCTTGGTTGCCCGGTATAATCAATTTGCTTAACGCGGTATTGATTTTTCTTGAAGTGAGGTACAACTTTAAATGAATAATTATTAAGATCAGCAGTACCGGAACCTTCTACATCGCCAACTTTAACCCATTTATTCCAACGGAATTGTTCAATTGTATAGGTAAGTTTACCACTTTCCGCTTTAGTTGACCATTTTAAGGTTAAATCCGGTTCTACGGCCATTGCAACAATCTCGAAAGTACTTTTTGGCTTTAACACCTCCGGATTTAATACCTTTGGCTTGCAATCATCTTTATGAGTGATCTTCACTTCTATTTTATCCCCGATTTTTAACATCAGGTTTCTGAAATCGATTTCAAATGCACTTGATGCGATCTCGTCAGTGGTAACATTACCATTAACTCTCACCTCTTGCACGCAATAGCCCACACCTGAACTGGCAAAGGGATTTTGAACATAAAGGTTTTTCCCTTGATAGTTTCCTTCCAACACAATTACGCCAGTAGCAAAACTAACAGTTGAAACAAACAAACTAAATACAGCAAGAAGTGTTTTTTTCATATTCTCTTTAAAATTAAAAACAATACCCTTTTATTTATTGATTAATATTTTCGATACAATATTATAAATCTTATTTAACAATTTCAAAATAAACAATAATTTATTTCGAGCGTTCGCAAAAATAAACAAATTTGTTTCACATAACACATCTTTTAAACTATTTTTCTAAATCCCCCTTCTACCATAGTTATTTTATAAATATATTTGGTTTTTTGTAAAAGTTGGAGTAATCTTGCATTTAATCTAAAAAAACACCTAATCTATACTATTTAAGTCATGAAAAAATCATTGTTTATTTTTCTTTCCTTAACGGTTCTATACACCTCTTGCTCTAGTGACGGTAAGTCGGGTTCGAAAATAGCAAAAGGCGATAAAGCGTATGGTGGAACATTGCGTGTAAATGAAACAGAATACTATCAAACTCTTTACCCTGCAGCTATTATTGATGTGGTTTCCAACCATATAGCTAACCAGATATATGAAGGTCTTGTAAAATTTAACCCTAAGGACTTGTCTATAATACCTTGTTTGGCTGAAAAATGGGAAATTGATGAGGCAGGTACTACCTATGTATTTCACCTGAAAAAAGGCGTAATGTTCCAGGATAATGAGTGTTTTCCGGGAGGTAAAGGAAGAGAGCTGAAAGCATCTGATGTTCAGTATTCTTTTGAATTATTGTGTATCGACAGCAAGGACAACCTGAACTATCCCGCTACTTTTAAAGACCGCGTAGTGGGTGCCAATAAATTTTTTGAAGCCAGCAAAGGTAAGGCTAGTGGAGCAATTGAAGGAATCAGCATAGTTGACGACTATACCGTTAAAATTACATTAACTTCACCAAGCACTTCATTCTTATATATTTTGGCAGCACCTGCAACAAGTGTGATCGCTAAAGAAGCTGTTGAAAAATACGGAACAAACACCAAAGTAGGAACCGGAGCATTCGTTTTTGTGGAGAACACCGGAGAGGAAAAATTGATTTTGAAACGTAACGATAACTACCATGAAGTGGATTCATTAGGTAATCAATTGCCATTCCTTGATTCTGTGATAATAAGCTTTTTACCAACAAAAAAAGAAGAATTAGAGAATTTCAAAGATGGTGGTTTGGCAGAGGTTATTGAGCTTCCATCAGAATCTATTAAAGAAATGATCGAAAAGGAAATTACAGATTTCCAAAATAAAAAACCAAAATATATATTGGAGCGTTTGCCCGAAATGGCAAGTCAATACTATCTGTTTAACGTTACAAAAGAGCCCTTTACAAATGTAAAAGTGCGTAAGGCCTTCTCTTATGCCCTTGATAGAAACAAAATTATTGAACAAGTATTAAAAGGAGAAGCATACGGTCCGGGAGTAAACGGCATCTCTCCTCCAACATTTAAAGGATATGATATTTCCAAGATCAAAGGGTATGATTTTGATGCTAAAGAAGCTAAAAAATTATTGGCAGAGGCCGGTTACCCTGATGGTAAAGGATTTCCGAAAGTAAAGGTGGAACTAAACAGTAGTGGTTTAAAAAGTGCTGACGTTGTTGTTGAAATTCAGAAACAGTTAAAGGATGTTTTAAACGTGGATATTGATTTTGAAGTGGTATCATCGTTAAAACAAAAACTGGAAGATGAAAAATTTGGTCGTTCAGAAATTTTTCGTGCTTCCTGGATAGCTGATTTCCCAAGCCCTGAAAACTTTTTATGGATGTTTTACGGTGCAAGTGTGCCAAACGACATTGCATTACCATCATGGCCAAACACTTCCCGCTACAAAAACGCTGAGTTTGATAAATTGTTCGAAGCTGGAAAATCCGCAAAAACAGCTGAAGAAAGCTATGCTAACTTTATGAAAGCAGAACAACTAATGATGGATGAGGCTCCGGTAATCATGTTATGGTATGGCGAAAACTACCGATTGATAAAATCTAATGTACACAACTTATTCTCTAACCCTATGCGTTACAGAGATTATTCATTGGTGTATTTAAAAGAT
>JAZKBX010000145.1:0-3854 GCA_040388455.1 Bacteroidota bacterium | reverse complement strand
TAATTTATAACAAGTGTTGATATTAGTTGGACTCCTTCGGAGTCCTATATTTATAGGATAATCGTTGTGCTATAAACATCCGACCCCAGCGGGGTCGAACAGTTCATGTAAGGAAATTTATTCCTGTTTACTATGTGATATTATGGATTTAAGCCTCAGGTTCAGTTGAACTTAAATTGTAAACTGTACCCCTGTTTTTAGTGTGAACTCTCTTCGATAACCGAAACTGGCGGTTCCATAACATGGCCACATTTTTTGCAGGTACGCAAATCCACACTTCCGTAAAACTCTTTGAAGGTTTCCTGAAACTGGGTCATAATATTGGTTAGTGGAAAATATTTTTCATACAACTTGTTATTGCACTTTTCACAGAACCACAATAAACCATCCTTTTCATTCTCTCTGCGTCTGCGCTCCATCACCAAACCAATGGTATTGGCGCCTCGCTTAGGGTTGTGCGGCACTTTTGGTGGCAACAAAAATATATCTCCTTCCTTAATTGCTACATCAACTGCTTTGCCATCCTCCTGAATATTCACTGTAACATCGCCTTCCAACTGATAAAAAAACTCTTCACTTTCGTTATAGTGATAATCTTTACGTGAATTAGGGCCACCAACTACCATTACAATAAATTCGGTATTTTCATACACTACTTTATTGCCAATAGGCGGCTTTAATAAATGGCGATTTTCATCGATCCACTTTTTAAAATTTAAAGGATGTTGTATTGACATTTGTTAAAAATTTGGAGATTTAGTGAATTGGAAATTTGTAAAATTGGAGATTTAGTGATTTTTTTAATTCTCCAACTCTCCATTTCTCTATTTTTTTTACTTCTCTTATTTTCTACAGTTTAACTGACAATTGCAAAACAAAAACACGCGGTGGCAAAAGATCTGCCGGACGCCCCATCACTTCACGATTAAATATATTATTGACTACAAATGCGATCTTAGAAGTTTTGTGCACCTGGTATGATATTCTAAAATCAAATATTCCATCACCTTTATTATGTTCGGAACGGTATTTTTTCATTCCGGGGAAATTGCCTTCGTTATCTCCAAAAACCTTGTCAATATTTTCCATATAACTATTAGCACGTAAACTGACCCCTGTACTCCATTTTTTGTATCCAAACTGAATATCAGCTTTTCCACTATGCTGATAACGGTATTTCAACAGATCAGTATTTGACGTATTTCTGGCAGTATCAATGGCCGGATCAAAATCTGTTTGACGTGGATCAATATAGGTATATCCCAATAAGGTAGTTACATCAACTGGCCCCATTTTCCCTTCTCCCATAACGGATAGCTCCACTCCACGGATACGGGTGTTGCCAATGTTTTGCGATTGGAAACCTAAACCCAGTAATTGCGGAGTGTTCGCAGGTAAAACAGTGGGGCCGTACTTTCCAAAAGTAAACTCCATCATGTTTCTGTACTCTGTCCAAAATGCAGCCACGTCCACATAACCTTTCCACTGGCCAATCCTAACTCCCTGCTTTAAGGCAATTTCAGCACTCCAACCACTTTCTGGTTTTAAACTGTCGTTAGGGTATATATCCAACCCGCTGGCGCTGGTGCGAATAAAACGTTCAGCAACCGATGGAAAACGAAAGCCTTGCCCGAAAGAAGTTCTAAGATACGTGTACTCCATCACTCGATAGTTTGCACCGGCACGCATCACCGGCTTTACCGGAGAATTTTTTACGATTGGTCTCGCTGCATCTCCTAACCAATTAATACTTTCTCTTGTTTCAACTGTATCGGTTTTAAAATATTCACCACGTATTCCGAAGGATAAAGACAAACGTTTGAATTTTTTATCGAATTGTGTAAATATGGAAGCATTGGTACTATAGTGATTCCCATACATTTGAGCATGAACTTCGCCATAATTAAACACTGTTCCTGCTGTCCAGGAAAGTCCGCCTGTAAACTTCTTTTGATATTGATATTCTGAATAATATATGTCACCTCTTGATTGCTGATTGGTATTATTTAAATTTTCTGTTCTGAAAAAACGGGTTCTTAATGAGTGACGGCCATTCTTTTTTGTAACATAATTAACAAACGGGTCAACATTGGTGCGGAAAGTAGTATAGTTACTAACATCGCCACCTTGTGGATATAAAGCAGAATCGGGATGTGCCCACAATATGAACAAACCTCCTTTTGTACTCACTCTGTTTGCATTTACACCAACTTGCAAACCCTGTATTTTTTTAAAACGGTAACGTAAATTGGTGTTGAAACGGTAACGTTGCTCAGTATTCAGATAACGGAATCCATCATCGTCAAATAAATTAGCTCCTACCACAAGGTCAAGATTTCCTATCTTTTGCAAATGGGTAACATTTACACTGCTATAAGTTGGATTACCGTCAGGCCACCAAACAAGCTCTCTGCGTTTTGGTTTATCATAAATACCTGACATAAAATTTATTTTAGTTTCAGGATCCTCTTTTGCATATGCGGTACGGAAATTAATTACACCATTCATTGCCGCTGACCCAAACAATGCTGATGATGCACCTTTGATAACTTCTATCTGTTCGCAATTTTCAATAGGCAATGACGACCATTTCACATCACCTGCATCTGCTGCAAGCATTGGCATTTCATCAACTAATAAAAGCACCCTGCTGCCGGCACCATAGCTAAAACCACTGCCCCCACGTATGTTGGCCTGCCCATCAATTACATTTACTCCGGGTACCTGATCAACAGCTTTATCAATTGATACAAGGGCTTTGCTTTCAATTAAAGCAGGTTTTAAAACCTCCATCGAAACAGTAACCTCTTTCAAATTTTGTTCAAATCTCCCTGCAGAAACAACCACAATATCTAATGTTTTAGAATCCGGCTCCAAAACAATATTCATTTGGATAGTATCATTATCCTTTGCATCGATGTTCTTTATCTGCGACTTATACCCTACATATTTAAATTCGACTTTATGTTTGCCGGATGGCATTTTAAAAAAATAAGAGCCACTAATATCCGTAGCTGTTCCGGTGGTCTCATCCACCACCACACTACCACCAACAATAGTTTCTTTGGTTTTTGAATCGGCAATTGTTCCTTTAATAAATGCTTCTTGTGCAAAAATGGTGCTCGCAGCTGGAATAAAAAACAGTAGAGTGAAAAATCTTTTCATAGTTTATTTTTTAAAACCCTCGAATTTAAACGCTTTAAGGCCACCTTTACAAAGGAGACGTTATGCGGTTCGATGAATTATTTTTTAATTACTAAAAATATTTGCTTCTTAATTTTTTTACTTTTGTTTAAAACATAGTGCAATATACAAATTATTGCATTTCAAAAAAGCATGCTCGAAAATTTAAAATATAAAATTGCACTTACACTTATTCCCAACATCGGGGATATATTGGCCAAACGTCTTGTTGCCTATTGTGGAAGTGTAGAGGCTGTTTTTGAAGAAAAAAAATCATCACTCGAAAAAATCCCGGGCATAGGAAGTATGCATGCCAATGCAGTTGTAAATCATACTATTTTTGAACTTGCCGAAGAAGAAATAAAGTTCATTGAAAAAAACAATATCCAACCTCTTTTTTACTTAGACAGCGATTACCCAAAACGATTGACCTATTGTGAAGACAGCCCTGTAATGCTATATTACAAAGGGAATGTGAATCTTAATTCGGAAAAGATCATTAGCATTGTGGGAACACGTGAGGCAACCGAATATGGAAAAAAAATGTGTGAAAAATTAATTGCCGACCTGGCCATTCACAATGTTTTGATAGTAAGCGGCCTGGCCTATGGAATTGATATTTGTGCACATAAGGCGGCACTTGATAATGGGCTGCCAACCGTTTGTACATT
>JAZKBX010000144.1:0-7990 GCA_040388455.1 Bacteroidota bacterium | reverse complement strand
TTTACCAATTGCGATACGATTGATTTTAATTCCCATTCGTTTTTCTAAATCAGCCTGAAGTTCATTCCGAAATTCGGGCTGAATCATTTCGATATTCTCATACTGTATCGTTTTTGATACTTCCTTTTTCATAAGAAGACTACTTTCAAGCAAATAAGTGAAGAGGATAATGATCAGATTAATAAATAATAATTCGAACCAGGTCCCTTTACTTAAAGCTGTAATTAAGCCCATGGCAATCACCAAAAACAGGTAGGTCATATCTTTTGTAGAAATACCTTCTGTGCGGTATCGCAACATGGAAAAAACAGCGAACAAACCAAATGCAGCTCCCATGCTCATATCCGATTTGTTGAGGATAAATGTGATGAGAAAAATAATCAGGTTAAAGATAAAAAACGTGAAAAAGTTTTCGCTGCTTTTGTATCTCCTAAAATAAATAAACCGAATGAGTATAAATACCGATGCGAAATTGATCCCTAAACGAATAAAAAACTTGGGGCCTAACTTATCAAATAATTCAAATCCTGAATTAATGACTTCTTCGTTAACATCTTGTAATAGTATCATAATAAGAATTTAGTATTAATTATTTTTTTTAGCAAAATTAAATTGGGCTTAAAATTATTGTGTTTTATTTTGTCAAATAAACTTATTACACCATAACAATACTTACTGATAGAGCCTTCTCTCACATGATATTTTTTCATTAATTTTACAAATGAAGAACTTACTGCTTTGTGCTGTTTCACTTCTGCGATTACCAAATTGTGAATGGTTTTGCTCTGCTCATTATTTTTAAAAGTTAACTCTATATCAATTGTGACCCGCTCGGGTGACAATTTATTTACAAATGTAATTCGTGAATAGTTAACCCAAATTTTAGCTTCTAAATTTGAAGATTCAAGAGGTGTTTTATCATTTAGCAATAACTCAGCTGCATCCTTTATTGAACCATCTATTCCTTTCTGCTTAACACGACTTTTTATTGTTCTTCCTTTATTGTTTTTAAATTTTACTTCAAAAAAGTGAAGGTTCGATTCAACATATTTTCTGAATCTAATTTTAAATCTGCTCGGTTTCCTTCTATGATGACAATGGTAAAGATCGAAATTCTTAGTATCGAAATAAAGAGACTCATAACGGCTAATTCTATTTCCTTCCACCGCCAATATCCTGTAATCATTTTTTAATTGTTCAAGGAATAACGGTAATTGTTGAAATGTAAAAACATATTTTGTATCGGTTCTGTCCATCAGCTTTACGTTATCCATTTCCTTTAAAGTAATGGGAGAAAATTCGGCTAATATTGAATTAAGATTTTCCAATTTTAATATTCGTAAGTGTATTTTTTTGTTGAGATAATATTGCCACTTGCGTCAGATGTTTTCTTTTCAACTTTAAGGCTGTTCTTATCATAAGTATAGATTGACTTCTTTGAAACTTTCCCTTTATCATCGGTGGTTTGCTCTACTATTTTATCACCTTTTGGGTTATAGAGATATACTGTTTTTTCAATTAATTTGTCTTTGCTATCAAAAATGCTTTCTGCAGTTTTGTCTTTGTTGACATTATATTCAGTAATTGTTTTCTTTTTAAAATTTCCTTTCTCATCGTAAACAATCTCCTCAATAGGATCTTCGTTCTTATTGAATTTTCTTAATTCTTTTTTCTTAAATGACCCGTCCTTATTATATTCAACATCTTCAACCACAAGACCTGAATTATCGTATTTCTGGTAAGAATCCGGACGACTTTTTTCTTTACCATCAGCTAAATCAATAACAGTAACTGTTGTTGATTTTATTTTAAACTTTTTAATTGTTTTTTTGCTTTGAGCCAAACCAGAAAAATTAAAACAAATCATCAAAAAAATGAATGTTATTGCTTTTGTTATCATATTGTTTAATTCTTTATTATGATTTTTAACGAATTATCAGAAAAAACATCCCGCTGCAACACACTGTCCATGCAAGGGAGACACTATGTTCTAAAACTGTCTACTAAAAACTGTTTAATTGTTTTATTGCCTTTTAAATATTAACGGTAATTTTCCCAACATCAACTGTTTGCTTTTTCTTGGTAATTTCTACGTCAACCGAAACAGCAACTTTGCCATTAGGGTTTGTTGAAGTTGAGGTTTTTGAGTAAACGTATACTTTATATGATCCGGGACGGAGGTATCTGAATTCAAAATTTCCATCGGGTGTTGTAGAAATTTTGTCGCCATAACTTGTTTCGCTTCCATAAATGATAAAAACATCAATATTTGCTGCCGCCCCTTCACCAGTTAAAATTGTAAATGTACTATTCCAGTTTTCTCCCCACACATTTCCTTTAATTGACGAATTACCTCCTTCACCAGCGGGCTTTTTGCATGAAGTTATGGTAAAGGTTAGGGCTATTGCAAGAATTGTTACTAATTGTTTCATGGTCTGAATTTTACTTATTATGTTAATTTAATGTTAAAGATAATATTCTTTATTTGTTAATACAATGTAAGGATTAATCGACAATAATAAAATCCCTCATGCCTAATATTTTTTTCATCAATAGCCTGTTAGCAATACAGACCAAAAAGACGTACCGTAAAATACCGCCAACTATACAATTATTGAAAGGAGGAAAACCTAAGAAGATGATAAGGGGGACTTTAATTCGCCTGTTTGGCAGGAAAGTGTTTATTACGCCAAACTTTAATTCTGGCGTCAATAGGTTTTTTAAAAAAGAAATAGGCCCCTACCATTAAAATAACGTAAGGAATTGCCATCAAATAAAGTATTCCGGTGTTTAATCCTTCACCAATAGAACCACCGGCTGCTAAATCGCTTTCCACGGATGATTTACACATGGCGCATTGAGCAAATGTGCTTGCATTGTTAAACAACAACAATAATAATACGACAAAAAATGAATGAATTCCTTTGTTTTTCATTGGTTTAATAAAAATACAAAATTAAAATATATAGTAAGGCGAAATCATTAAATATACAACAACACCTGTAATGGTCACATATAACCAGATCGGAAAACTCCAACGGGTTAACTTTTTATGTTTATGCAAATATATCTGTCCGCCAGGAAGCTGGGTTTTCAATCCATAATAAAAAGATAAAAGTATCAAAGGCAAAACAAAAGCGGCCAATATAATATGGCTGATAAGTATTGCCAGGTAAGGAGTTCGCAATGGACTATCTGCCGGGAAAGTTGCCTCCTTTGCTAACCAGTGATAAGTAATATATGACAAAAGAAATACGGCTGATAAACAAAAAGCAATAATGTTTAATTTCTTATGAACGGCAATATTTTTTTGCTTGATCATATATAACGACAACAAAAGCAAAAGGCTACACGTGCCGTTTATCATAGCATTAAGCTTTGGCAACTTATAAACAAAAGCTGGAATAGTTTCTGGTACAGGCAGTATTTTTTTGTTAAGTATGATCACTGCCACCAAAACTATAATGGAGATAACCATTACCAATCTAAATACTAATTTATCATTCATTTTTTTGTTAGTTGTTGGATGTTAGATGTGTCCATTGTCCATTATCAATTTCCCATTATCAATTATCACTTATGCCTTTTCTTTGCTTCTTCTTTTATCAGGTATTCAGCCATCAACACTTTTATTCCATCAATTAATTTACTTACTTCGGTAATTTTAGTTCCATCATAAATACCACGAATATGTTTTTCTTTATCCACTAAAATAAATAACTCACTGTGTATAAAATCATCCGGGCCACCATCACCTTCCAATGCATTTAACAAATACCCGTTGCGTGCTAAATCATACAACTGCTTTTTATCTCCCGTAACAAAATTCCACATTTTTTGATCGGCATGCACCATATTCGCGTATGCTTTTAATACCGGAACTGAATCATTTTCGGGGTTTACAGTATGCGAGAGTATTTGGACCATACCATTTGTATAAGCAAATTTCTCCTGTACGCGAATCAATTCACTGGTCATTTTAGGACAAATAGTTTTACAGGTAGTAAAAAAATAATCTGCAACATAAATTTTCCCATCATACGTTTTATCAGAAATAGTATCACCATTCTGGTTTACAAATTTGAATGATGGGATGGAATGATAAATAGTATCCTTCCCATTATCTGCAAGCATCTTTTCACCAAAATATGGTAAATGAACAAAACGATGTTTCCCTGTTGTAAGAACTACATAAAGCACTGATGGGAACGTTAACAGAAAAAGCAGAATGATAAATTTCTTTTTCACTATAAGTATAATTTGAGAATTGGTATACAAAAATACAAACAAAAATGGCTCTGCTTGAAATGCAGAGCCATTAATTATTTATTACAAAAACAATTTCTAATGATGTGCCTCTGTCCCTTCATGGGCAGGACTTTCATGTTTCTCTCCACCAGCTGAATGATGGCCGGCAGCTGCTGCTGCATTCAATTCAATTTTCTGCTTCACAATAAGGTCGTCCATTTTTTCTTTATTAACGCCACAATAAACAGCTTCCGCAATAATAATATATATTAAGTATAATATAAATATTAAATAAGGGGCAAGGATACTGTATTTTAACGCCTTTTTTTCATGCCCAAGGTGCATGAAACTAAAAACAATATAAAATGCTTTACCAATTGTTAAACCAATAAAAATAACTTTAAGTAAAACAGTTGATGTCCTATCTGCTTCTAAAAGCCCTAACTGGTTTGCGAATGAGCCTATGACAAGCTCCAGAATAGTAATGGCTAACATGATCCAAAAAACATTCCAAAGTTTTCTGCGTTTAACTTTACCTTCCTCTTCGCTGTGATGAGCCATTAACTCATACTGTGGATAATCATCGTGAAATTCTGACATATTTTTAATTTAAAAAGTAATAATTAATATTGAATAACTGTACTCTATTTTATATGTAATATTTAATATGTAATGTTAACTGCTAAAAAAAGAACTTTCGGTTTCAAAATTATAGGTTTCAAATATTACTTATTACATATTAAATATTACTTATAATTTACAAAAGGTAGAAGAAAGTAAATACGAATACCCAAACCAAATCCACAAAATGCCAGTACAAGCCTGTTTTTTCAATCATTTCATAGTGTCCTCGTTTTTCGTAAGTTCCTTTTATTACATTAATAAAAATAATAATATTAATAATTACACCACTAAATACGTGAAAACCATGGAAACCTGTAATGAAGAAAAAGAAGTTGGCGAATACAGGTAAGCCATATTCATTTACGGTCATGTTAGCACCATATATCGTTTTTTCCACCCATTGTCCGTTTTCAAATACACTTCGTACAGCTCCGTGATCAGTTCCAACAATAAAATGATACCACTCCCAGGCTTGAGAACCTACGAACATTGCCCCACCAATAATGGTCAACAACATCCACATAGTTACTTTCTTTTTATCATTGCGATGCCCAGCCTCAACAGCTAAAACCATTGTAACAGAACTCATGATAAGAATAAGGGTCATCAAACCCACATAAGCCAAAGGGATATGCCCTTCATAAAAAGGAAAATGTGTAAATACGTCACCCGGATTAGGCCATACTTCAGGGTGTTTGTGGCGCATAAAACCATATGCACATAATAATCCTGAAAAGGTTAAAGCATCGGAAACAAGGAAAAACCACATAAATATTTTTCCGTAACTAACGCCAAAGGGTGATTTACCACCGCTCCAAGCTGATTCTGAATCTGTTTCTGTTTCTGCAACTGCGTGATTTGACATACTTTTTTACTGATTATAATTATAACTATTTTTTTTCGGGCACTAATATGCGAAAATTCATTGAAATTTTAACGAACAAACAATAAAAATAAAAATAAAAATATCCACAGGACATCTAAAAAGTGCCAAAAAATGGCACATAGTCTTATTCCTATGATGTCTTCTGAATTATATTTTTCTCTCACAGCCTTCACCCATACTACCAACAAAGCAGAAAGGCCAAAAACCAAATGTGCCAAATGTAAGCCAGTTAAAACATATAAATAAGAACCCGAAACGCTACTGCCTTTACCGGTAAAGAATATATTTTGATCTACTAATTGTCCCCAAGCCTTGTACTGACATATTACAAAGGCTGTTCCTAATAACAAGGTTAATAAAGCTCCTGTCTTAATACTTTTAAAATCATTTTTTTTAGCAGATAACAACGTCCAGTTCATCGTTACACTACTAATAAGAATAATAGCAGTACTGACATAAAATAACTGAGGCAGATCAAAGTGCAGCCAGCCTTGCTTTCCACGACTAACAATATAACCACTTGTTAAGGATCCGAAGATCATGATCATTGCTACAATAGACACCCATAGCAATGGAAATGATGACTTTTCACGGATGATACGTTTTTCTTCTATAAATGATACTGCTTCCATGTTTTTTCTAAATCCTTTCTAAAGGATAAGACCTTTTTAATTAATTGTATTGCCAAAAACCCTTCACTTTGAAAGGCCTCATAAACCGCTCGTTCTATTTCCCAATCATCACAGCTAACTGCACAACCGGTAAATAAATAAACGACCCAAACATTAATTTACGTGCTGCTTCTACCGTGCATTCTTTATACAAAGTGTACGCCTGGTATGTAAAAAACGCTCCGCAAATAGCTATAATAACTGCTGAAATAATTCCCGACATACCAAATAAAACGGGGAACAAACTAATTGGCAATAAAAACAAGGTATATACCAGTACTTGAAAAGCACTGCTTTTATCCCTGCCACCCAATGAAGGTAACATGCGAAATCCCGCTTTTTTATAATCTTGGTCCAGTACCCAGGCGATCGCCCAAAAGTGAGGAAACTGCCACATAAACTGTACAGCAAATAATATCCAGGCTTGAAAGGTAATTTCACCAAAACCGGAAGTGGTAGCTACATAGCCTAATAATGGTGGTATAGCACCCGGAAAGGCACCTACAAAAACTGCAAATGGTGTAACTTGTTTTAATGGGGTATAAACAACGGTGTATAATATCAAGGCTAACATCCCCAGAACTCCGCTTAGAGGGTTCATAAACACCCAAAGTATAACAATTCCAGCCCCCCCCATTATAGTGGCTAATGCAAATGCTTCATTTACACTCATCCGATCCTGAGGCAATGGTCTGTTTTTAGTACGATCCATTAACTTATCAAGATTCCTTTCGATGATCTGATTAAAACCATTGGAAGAGCAGGTAACCAAAAATCCACCTAAAATAAGCAGAAGTAATTTACCTACATTCACTTCCTGAGAACCAATAACAAATCCAAAGGCTGCTGATAACACCACCAAAGAAGCTAAACGCAACTTTATGAATTGTGCATAATCGCGTATTTTACTCATTACAGTAATTGGATTTTCAATAGTATTTATGTTTTCGGCAAGCAAATTTTTAAGCTTTTTATAAGCGGGTACAATTTTACCAATTATTATGATAACTTGGAAGCTAAAATTGAAAATTTAGACCATTTCTAAATTATGGAGGATGAATTCCAAAAATAATCTTGACTTGTAAAGTCAATATTAAAAAACCGTGACTTTTCTAAAACGGTTATAGGCCGTTTTTTTTAACCGAAACAGATCTATTTTTCACTCTTTAACTTCTTATTTTCCTTGTGTCTTTTATTGTCCCGTTTCGTTTTTTTCTCCATGTTTTTTTCAAAGGCCTTTGTAAGATCAATACCTGTTTGGTTGGCCAGGCAAATTACTACAAATAAGACATCGGCTAATTCATCAGAAAGCTGTTTATCCTTTTCTTTATTTTTAAAAGATTGCTCACCGTATTGACGGGAAATTATACGAGCTACCTCTCCCACTTCTTCTGTAAGTATTGC
Source organism: Bacteroidota bacterium (assembly GCA_040388455.1). Taxonomy (GTDB): domain Bacteria; phylum Bacteroidota; class Bacteroidia; order 2-12-FULL-35-15; family 2-12-FULL-35-15; genus 2-12-FULL-35-15. The sequence continues at coordinate 157 of JAZKBX010000144.1, read as the reverse complement.
CATATTGGTTAATTCACTGAAATAACGCACACCATGGGTGCTTATCCATTCGTCAACTTTTTTTTGTGCTTCTTTAATTGTTATTGGCTGATTGGGCATTTTGTTGTTGGTTGTTGGTTGTTGGTTGTTGGTTGTTGGTTGTTGGTTGTTGGTTGTT
>JAZKBX010000143.1:0-4817 GCA_040388455.1 Bacteroidota bacterium | reverse complement strand
GAAGGAATGTGAATGATCTGTGCTACATCTAAATTAAAAGGGAAACCATCTTTTGAGCGAACAGTAATGGTGGATAAATTTTTATCCAGGTCATGTGATTCAGAACGTGCACTAGCCCAATTAAGTACCAAATTAGTAGTTGGCACTAATTCCACTTTCATAATGTATGTATTTATCGGATACTTACCAGGCCCATAAGGTATATTCCATACCCCTTTGAAGCCTTTCTCCATAATATTACCATGTTTGAAAGAATCACCACTCAAATCTTTTCCCTCCTGCCCAATATAAGAGATCACAACTCCGACATTACCAATTGGAATTTCGGTCATTGGGATTTCTTCAATGTTAAGAGCCCACGGATTGATATTGTATGAACCCGCCAAAACAATTTGCGGCTGCAAACCTCTGTTTCCGCCATTTTTAAGAAAGGCATCAATGTCTTGAAAATTATTATGGCCCTCCACCATTTTACCTGCAATTTGACCATCTTCAATTGGCTCTCCATCAAGCGTGGTTACAACCCCTACCATGCTTTCGCGGATACTGATCATATCAGCTTCAATACCTGAAAACAAATGAGTATTGATACGATATGATCCCGCAGTTATATATGCAGCCTGGCGTCCTTTTTGTCCACCGGAATTTAAAAATTTTTCTGCATCCTGAAAATTATCACAATCAACTTTTCTGCCTAAGATAGCACCAGTGGGGATTTCAGCACCATCTTTTGCTAATATCAAAACAATTTTCCCTTGTGGAACAATGACGAACGGTTGTAATATAATTTCATATTGCCAAACCCATTTTCCAAAATAGAGTCCGGGAGCTAATGTTTTTGCTTGAAATCCAGCTTCGCCATTGGTAGCGATAATGCGGTTATCGGGCATTTCTTTAAATTCACCAAACAGCACGAATTTTTTTGTTACTAATCCAATTCTATCTTCAGGGATTATAACCATCCCAAATAAAATACGAAGAATAATTTTATAAAGTAAGATCATTATGATCGGCACAGCAATCCACCAATAGTTAATCAGGTAATTCATGAAAGATATATTTAGAGATGTGAAATACAATTACAGCCTGTAAATGCAATGTAAAAGTACTTTGATTTTTACTCGGGGTATATGTAAAACAAGGTAATAATATTAACAAACTATTAACCGATAATTTTACATTAAAACTCAAGTAATGATAGCTGATAGGAAGCAAGAGTGACGAGCAATAAGATGCTAACGGTTGGCAGCCTTGTGTGGTGCTGGTTTAGAAAGCACTTCACTGTCAGCTACCACAAACTTAATTAAATGCTCCACAGGTTATGGCAAATGTTTAGAAATAAATTTATACCGCTGTGAAAAACATTTGCAACTTGCACGAACCCCAGCATCACACAAGGGTGCTGTTAGGCAACGTTTTTATTTAAGTTTTTGTTTTGTCTTTTTGTACTGAATTTCTAAAACATCTAAAATTGGAATTATTGTCTTGAAGCATTTTTCATTTGTAGAATGAATTTCCTTTTTTTTGTAAGCTAAAAATTTACTTAGCATTCCCTTTCTTATTTCTTTAAAACCGCTTGCATATTCCTTATCGTTGTCAGAAAGTATTTTTTTTGCAAGGTCTTTATGGTAAAATATTTGAATTCTCTTTAATTCTTTATTCAGGAAGGAATGTCTATGAACTATTGTATTTCTTTCACCTGTATAACCCTTTAATGATTTTCGGAATTCGTTGAAATGTTTTGGTACGTCCGTTCTAGATACTTTAATGTTATTCAAAATTACTCGTTCATTAACATCTTTTTCGTTTGTACCTAAGTGAAATGTAGCATTAATAGTCTGAAGAAGTCGATCTGAAATTGAAGTTAGTCTAATAATGTAATTTTCTAAATTATAAGTAAGATGATCTCCGCGGCTAATCTTTGATGTACTGTCGTAACGAAAATTAGAGATGAATTCTGCTGCATTTTCTAGTTGTCTGCATAGTTCTATAAAATGAACAAAGTAAAACCCAGTATTATGAATATAAAATTCATACTCTGTGAAGTCTGCATTTTCAAATTCAATATCACTCAACTTGAATTCTCGTCCCTTAGAAATTATTTCACTGTCTCCAAGAATGTTTGAAGTAAAATCATGTCCTATTATTCTATCGAGGTTTGTCATTTAAAATGTTGCCTAACTTATCGCTAATCGAATGTTTATCTAATTACAAATAATTGTAAATGATTGTAATTGCCTATTGTAAGTGGGGGCAATTCGTTTGCTGAACTTTATTCAACAATACTAATGACTTACAGTTTTCAATTCGTCAGGATTGTGCTTGTGCTTGAAGAAAATTGCAAATGCAACGGCTATTATCAAAGCATAAAATGCAAATGAAAGCCAAATCGACTGCCAATCTTTCACCGCACCTGAAGTGAAATATTTATCAATTGCAAAGCCACTTATAGAACTTCCAAGAACAGCGCCAATACCATTGGTCATCATCATAAATAAGCCTTGAGCGCTGGAACGAATTGTTGAATCCGTTGAAGTTTCTATAAATAAAGACCCTGAAATATTAAAGAAATCGAATGCCATTCCGTAAACAATACAGGACATAATGATCATCCATAAACCTGCTGAAGGGTCACCGTAAGCAAACAATCCAAAACGTAACACCCATGCGATCATTGAAAATAGCATAACTTGTTTGATCCCAAATCGTTTTAAGAAAAATGGAATTGCCAATATAAATAAGGTTTCAGAAATTTGAGAGATCGACATTATTATAGTTGAATATTTCACAACAAATGAATTTTCATATTCCGGAACGTTTGCAAAATCCGAAAGGAAAGTATCCCCGTACATGTTTGTTAATTGCAGGGCAGCACCCAAAAACATGGAGAACACGAAAAACAAAGCAATTTTATAAGTACCAAAAAGTTTAAAAGCATTTAAACCTAATTTGTGTATAAAAGTTGAATTTTCAGAAATTAGTTTTTGTGGTGGACATTTAGGTAAGAAAAAAGAATAGATCCCTAAAGCGATTGCTGCAACCGCAGAAATGTAAAACATATTTGCAGATGCTTTATTTCCGGAAAGATTGGTTATCCACATTGCTGCAATGAATCCAATGGTACCCCAAACACGAATGGGTGGAAAAACTTTTATTACATCAAAATCATTATTTTTTAATATCGTGTAGGCAATAGAATTAGATAATGAAATGGTTGGCATATAACAAAGCATGGCCATAAATATTACCCAGAAAAACGAAGTGGGATTATCCACCTGAGGAATGTAACAAAGTATTAAACCGCCCAAAATATGCAGAATTCCATATAATTTCTCGGCATTGATCCATTTGTCGGCAATTATTCCAGTCAATGCAGGCATTATAATTGAAGAAAGGCCCAATGTTGAGAATATGGCACCGAATTCGGCTCCACTCCACTGTTTTGTTGCAAACCAATAATTTCCAACAGTAATTAACCAGGCTCCCCAAATAAAAAACTGCAGGAAACTCATTAAAGTGAGACGAAACTTAATACTCATAGCGTTCTAATTTTAAGATATTTATTCCCGGAAAGGATGGCACCAATTCTACAAAGTATTATTCAAAGAAAATCAAAAAATATAGATCTTAAATTCGTGTAATTCGCGTCAAGTTAACCCCGACTATGATTTCTTGCGATTGTTTAATTCATCACGTATTTTTGATGCCTTCTCGTAATCCTCATCATGCAATGCTGTTTCCAACATTTGCTTTAGTTCTTCGGTTGATTTTTTAAGGAAATCGGTCTCTTCAACTTCCACCATTTCACCTGGTGATATATTGTCGTTTGCTGCAGCTAAAGCATCTTCATCTAAAATAATTCCTGCTTGTGATAATATAAACTCATACGTATTAATAGGGCAATTGAAACGAACAGCAAGTGCAATAGCATCAGAGGTACGTGCATCGATCTCCACTTCTTTACCTTTATTACTACAAATTAGTTTGGCGAAAAATATCCCTTCCACCAAATTATAGATGATCACTTCGCTTACATTGATATCAAATCCTTTGGCAAAACTTCTGAATAGATCATGAGTAAGCGGACGACTTGGTGTCATTTTTTCCAATTCAATTGCGATCGCTTGCGCCTCAAAACCACCAATTATAATAGGTAATCTGCGTTTACCTTTGGCTTCACCCAAAACAAGTGCATAAGCGCCAGTTTGTGTTTGGCTGTATGATAGTCCTACAATTTCTAATTTAACTTTTTTCACAATGATCTTTTTTTTTAATCCCCTTAATATTAATTATTGCTGATTGCGAATTTCCAAAATTGCGGTTTAATAGTTATTAATCATCAATCCGAAATCAAAAATCCGAAATCCGAAATTTTAATTCTGGTTTGCTTTGAAATCTTTTATTGCCTGAATTAATTTAGGTACAACTTCAAATGCATCGCCAACAATACCATAATCGGCAGATTTGAAAAATGGTGCATCTTTATCGGAATTAATTACAACAATAGTTTTGCTTCCATTAACGCCTGCTAAATGTTGAATAGCGCCAGAAATACCAATAGCAAAATACAAATTAGGACGGATAGCAACTCCTGTTTGTCCTACATGCTCATGGTGTGGACGCCAGTGCATATCTGCAACCGGGCGGGAACAAGCTGTTGCTGCACCAAGTGATTTTGCTAGTTCTTCTATCATTCCCCAATTTTCCGGTCCTTTCATTCCGCGCCCTGCAGACACTACTAACTCAGCATCCGGCAAATTTAATTCGGAGGTATCTTTTTTAACTTCCTTAACTTTTACAGGAGAAACAACGTTATC
>JAZKBX010000142.1:0-4633 GCA_040388455.1 Bacteroidota bacterium | reverse complement strand
CATAATAATCTTCACCAAAAAGATCCAGCCACCATTTAAATTCTTTTTCACCTTCATCTTCGCCCTTCTTTAAAATAGCTTGTGGCACCGATGCTCCCAAACAGCAGGTTGTAGCAATTAATCCTTTATGGTATTGTAAAACCAATTCTTTATCAATACGTGGATATTTACCGTACAAACCTTCCATATACCCCAAGCTGCAAAGTTTTACAAGGTTTTTGTAACCTTCTGCATCTTTAGCTAATAATAACTGATGGTAACGTTTGTCTTTATCATCCTTTGTAAACTGGCGCTTGTGGCGGTTATCCACCACATAAAATTCACAACCTACAATGGGTTTTATTTTATTTGGATTGTCGGGTGCGTTATGTTTAGCGGCTTCTGCCACAAATTTGAATACACCAAACATATTACCATGATCGGTAATGGCAAGGGCACGCATATTGTCATTTACTGCCTTTTTATATAGCGATGAAATATCGGCAGCACCATCCAATAATGAGAATTGTGTATGTACGTGTAAATGGGAAAAATTCATTGTTTGAGTTACGGATATGAGTATACTAAATTTACGAAATGTGTCAATTTAAAATTGCAGCTTTTTTGCTGTTAAAAGTATTATGTCATCTAAAAAATAATTTTCAATTTTATTTGGGCGTTCCTTTCTTAAAAAAGAAAGGGCGGGCTTTCCGCTTCAATCTTTTCTAAACAGAAAAGGATTTACGCTGCAATCCCTAACGCAAAATAAACAATGAATCGTTCTGAAAATAATTTTATAAAAATCAACCTGAAATTATTTTTGACTTTAGCAGGGATGTAAATTTACCGAATTAATGCCTTTGATTTTTAGATGTTGAAAAGATGTGAAAAAGAAAAACGAATTTTTTCTTTTCATGTAATGTCAAAAGCTTTGGTTAAAGGGCTTATTAGGAAATATTCTTAAAAAAATCATAAGATTTATAGTAGAAATACCCAGTAAGGATTTTTGAAAAATAACCTCAAAAAAGTGCTATAAGAAAAAAGCCTTCCCGAATTTTCGGGAAGGCTTTTTTAACAATTTTTTATTTAAATAATTCTCTTGCTTAAGGCGGAAGGATTACTTCCAGGAAGCAGTATCTTTACGTACCATAGGACGGAAACTTAATACTGGAATTTCACTTTCGCTGATGATCTGTTGTGCAACTGTTCCAATAAAAAGTTCTTTCAAACTCAATTCGGCTTTGGTCATGATTAAAATAAGATCAGCTTCTACTTCACGACCATAATCCTGAACCATTTTTGGAATATCTTTTCCACGTAAGGTTTTAATAGTACAACGTATCCCTTGATCTTTTATAAATTTCCAAACCTGATTTGAGTAAGAGATCAGCTTGTTTTCTGCATCTTCATCGGTTTGCGTTAAAATGGAAATTACACGAATATCTGCATTAAATAATTTTGCTAATTCAATGGCTTTAGAAACTTTTTCACGGGTTTCTTTGGATAAGTCAACAGGTAGCAATATCGTTTTGCAACCATCTCTGTGAACCTTACCACGGATTGTAATTATAGGGTGCTTAGACTCACGCACCATTTTAAAAGCATTTTTACTAAGCACGTGACCTAATGAAAGTTTTGATGTGATACCGATCATTACAAATAAAGGGTTTAAAACATCTGCAACTTTATTTATTTCTTCATAAACATTGCCATGGCGAATCATTGTTTCAACCGGTTGCCCGGATTTTGCCATTGCAACTTTAGCTAATTCAGCTAACTTTTTTTTAGTTGCAGGAGAATTTTCTTCTTCAACGCTAAGGAGTACAATCCTGGAATTTGTAAAACGAGCCAGATTGTACGTTTGGCTAAGCGCAATCATTGTTTGTTCGGTCGAATCAATAGGTACTAAAATGGAAGTTGTTGGTTGTTTTGACATACTAATTCCTTGTTTTTTTTACAAAAGTAAGAATAAATTTTGAATTTTAACATTTAACAATACAAATATGTAATTCATCTGTCAATTTAAAGTGTTAGTGCCAGATTCTCATATTCGCTTTTTTACTTCTCAATAAGAGCAGAATTTTGTATAAAAGGTTGCATGATTTGGGAGAAAACTAAAATAAGTCAGATAAATTGTATTGTCGACAAATTATTTTCTTAACTTCGCAACCCCGAAACTAAAAACGGGAATAAATTATTAACCTTTAAATAACAAAAAAATGCCAGTAAAAATTAGATTACAGCGCCATGGAAAAAAAGCAAGCGCTTTTTACCACATTGTAATTGCGGATGGTCGTGCACCTCGAGACGGAAAGTTTATTGAGAAAATTGGCACCTACAACCCAACTACAAATCCAGCAACTATCGTTTTGGATAATGACAAAGCTTTGTCATGGTTACAAAACGGAGCACAACCAACAGACACTTGTCGTGCAATCCTTTCTTACAAAGGAGTAATGTACAGAAATCACCTGAAAGGTGGTATCGCAAAAGGTGCTTTAACTCAAGAGCAAGCGGATGCTAAATTTGCAAAGTGGGAAATTGAAAAAGAAGGTAAAATTTCAGGCAAAATAACAAAATTAGATAGCGCTAAAAAAGACGCATACAAAAATCGTATGACTGCTGAAGTTGCTGCTAAAGATGCAACAGCTGCTAAAGTTATTGCTAAAAACACACCTCCGGTTGTTGAGGCTGTTGTTGAGAGTTCTGAACCTGAAACTCCTCAAGCAGAAGCAGAAGCATAGTTCTAGTAATGTTTACATTTAATAGGCAGTTGACATAAAGTTGACTGCCTATTTTTTTTGAAAAAATTCCAATTTTTATTAGGAATAATATTTACCAATTGGATGAAATTTGTATTTTGCACCTTTAATTTAATCCAACCTGAAATAAAAAAGTGCCAAAAAATAGATGATAAAAAATGTTTCATCTTATTTTAGTATCCGAAGCATAGGAATTATTCTTATGGTTGCATTAATGTATTATCTCTCGGCAAGAACCGGATTGCTGCTGGCTTATAAAAACACCAATGCAACACCTATCTGGCCTCCATCCGGCATTGCCCTTGCTGCCATTCTTTTGTTTGGCTATCGGGTATGGCCTGGGATATTGATAAGTGCATTTATTGTAAATCTAATTGTGTTTGTTTCTAATAATACTGCTAATATGCCTACAGCTATCTGGGTATCTTCACTTATTAGTATTGGCAATACATCCGAAGCATTACTTGGATTTTACTTGTTAAAAAGATCAGTTGAGAATATTAGTGGGCTTGAAAAAATACGAAATGTTTTTCAATTTACTTTTGTTGTGTTAATAATGAGTTTGGCCAGCTCTATTATAGGTACCACCTCTATTTGTCTTGCTGGTATTGCTTCATGGACTCAATACCTCACCGTTTGGCTCATCTGGTGGTTTGGCGATGTTTCAGGAGCACTTGTCATTGCTCCTTTATTATTATCAATTGCAATTTATTTAAACACTAAATGGAAGTGGAATAAAAAAACAGCAGAAGCTTCAGTTCTCTATCTTATCACTTTGCTTATAAGCGCATTTGTTTTTGCAAATTGGCTTCCGGTTAATTCTCCATTTGTAAATGCATATATTATTTTACCGGTGTTGCTTTGGGCTGCAATCCGTTTTGAATTGCTGGAGGTAGTGACAGCAATTGCAATTTCTTCTATCATAGCTGTTTTGGGAACAGCAAATGGATATGGACCCTTTATTTCCGGATCTCAAACGGAATCACTGCTTTCATTGCAATTGTACATTTCAATCGTAAGTATCTGCATCCTCACATTGAGGGCTGCAATTAATGAAAACGCAAAAGCATTGGAAGCATTAAAATTTTCTGAAAATTTTCTGAACTCTATAGTTGAAAATATTCCAAATATGATTTTTGTTAAGGAAGCTAAAGAGTTGAAATTTGTGAGATTTAATAAAGCAGGAGAGGAACTTCTTGGATATTCAAGGGAAGAATTAGTAGGGAAAAACGATTACGATTTTTTTCCAAAAAATGAAGCTGATTTTTTTATAGATAAGGATAAAAAGGTATTTGATACCGGAAAGCTTTTAGAAATTGAAGAAGAGTCTATTCATACTAAACATAAAGGAGTAAGAATACTTGAAACAAAAAAAATACCAATTCTGGATAATTCCGGAAACCCGATTTATCTGCTTGGTATTTCAAGTGATATAACCGACCGAAAAAAAATTGAGACAGAACTTGAGCAAAGAACAAAAGAGCTCGCACGATCCAATACCGAATTAGAGCAATTTGCCTATGTGGCTTCTCACGATTTGCAGGAACCTTTACGTACCGTATCTACTTATCTTCAATTATTAGAAAAGCGGTATAAAGATAAACTAGAACCTGAGGCAACTGATTTCATTGCTTATGCTATCGGTGGCAGTAATAGAATGCGATCCCTTATTCATAGTATTCTTGAATATTCGCGGATAAACCGAATTAAGCCTTTCGAAGATATAAATACGAACTTGCTTTTAAATGAAGTGTTAGAAAATATACGTGTCTCGATAAAAGAAAATAACGTAACTATTAAAATCAACGAGTTGCCTGAAATTTATGGCGATCACGTATTAATAAATCAGCTTTTTCAGAATCTAATAGAAAATGCAATAAAATTCAGAAAGA
>JAZKBX010000141.1:0-3687 GCA_040388455.1 Bacteroidota bacterium | reverse complement strand
TGTGATTTGTGTCCATGGCGTTTGGTTTTTTAAAAGTTTAACTGTTTTGAATAGGGGATGCTTTTAAATAAGAAATTCCATAATCGAAATGAAATAATTTGTAATAGGTTTTTTAAATTTTGCTAAGAGCCTGTTTAAATTTTACTCAAAACAGTTTCTTGCCTTTTCGCGATTTCTCGACTCCGCTCGAAAGGACAGCGCACAGGGTTATTTCGAGCGGAGACGAGAAAGGTGCGTTAGCATCAATAAGCAATATTGTTATTGTGTTTTTTTTAATTAAACATACAATTGGGGAATGCTGATTTGTATGTGTTGTGTATTAACTAAAGATTGTTTTATTTATTGTGGATAGATCAAACTGTAATTAGAATACTATTAGACTTTATATAAGTTAATTTATTAAAATAATTTAAAAGCTATTTGGAGCGTCATTGCGAGACTTTTCAGTCGAAGCAATCTCAACTAATGATGGATGTGAGATTGCTTCGTACCTCGCAATGACGCTCTGAATGATGCTTTTTTATAAAAAATGAAATTTCATAACATTTTAACTTTTATAAAGTCTATTATAAACCAGATAAATTCAAAATCAAGGAAATAAAAAGCCAAATGATTAAAGCTGCTGATTGTAATAAAAAGGATTTTGTTTTGAACTGTTTTGCGTTAGGGATTGCAGCGTAAATCCTTTTCTGTTTAGAAAAGATTGAAGCGGAAAGCCCGCCCCTTTCTTTTTCAGGAAAGGGGAACGCCCCAATAAATTTGTTTCAGACCTTTGTATTTATTTTATTGACCGAACTCTGGTTATAAGTATTTAAAAACCAATAAGTCTTTATACTACAGTAAAAAAAATCCCTAATTTTTAAATGAAATTGTAAAAACCAATATTAAACAATACATTGTCGTTCCTTTTTTAAGGAAAACTATTTACTAATATTCAAATGAAAAAAAGTAAAATTTATTTGTTCCTTCTTTTTGCTTTCCTCTTTTCCTTTTCCTATGCACAGCGCGGAAAGGATGGCAACAGAAGTATTAATACGGCAAATGCCATTGTAAATGAATATACTTCTTTAACTGCTGACGCCACAGCAGGGAGCACTTCTATAAGTGTTTCAGGAAGCGGCTTAAATGTAAATAATCGTTTTTCCGGAAACCTGGCTCCCGGTGATATGATCATGATCATTCAAATGCAGGGAGCAACCATACTTGGCCAAAACGATAATGCGCATCCGCTTTACAGCACACCAAATGATGCTACATGGGGAAGTATAACAAATTATAATAATTGCGGAAAACATGAATTATGCCAGGTGGCAGCTGTTCCCAATGGAACTTCAATTACGATCGACTGCGGATTAATAAATGATTATACAGCCTTAGGAAAGGTGCAGATAGTGCGCGTTCCCAGGCTGAACACTTTAATAATAACAGTTCCGGGTGTATTAACCTGCCAGGCGTGGAATGGAACAACAGGTGGTGTTTTAGCCCTTGAGGTGTATGGAGGCACAACAATAAATACAGGCGGAAAAATAAGCGCAACAGGCAAAGGCTTCCGGGGCGCAACATTATTCACACCAACACCACCGCGAACACAAAATCTTTGGTATGCCTCTACCAGCGTTGAATTTTCTGCAAATAAAGGTGAAGGTATTGCCGGATACGACAATGATTATACTATTTATGGAGGGAAATATTGCCGTGGAGCTGCCGCCAATGCAGGAGGCGGTGGGAATGTATGGAATAGCGGGGGGGGAGGAGGAGCAAATGCTGGATCAATTGCAGCATGGACCGGACAAGGCAAGCCGGATACCAGTAACGCAGGATGGAGTTTGGCTTGGAACCTTGAATCACCCGGATTTGCTACTTCCACATCATCAGGTGGAGGAAGAGGAGGATATTCTTTTTCGGGTTCCGACCAAAATGCACTAGTTGACCCGCCCGATGATCTTATTTGGGGTGGTTATGCTCGCGTAAATGTAGGCGGGTTAGGTGGCAGACCGCTTGACTATTCCACCGGAAGGATATTTATGGGTGGTGGTGGCGGTGGTGGTGAGCAGGATAATAACCAGGGAGGTATTGGTGGTGCCGGAGGAGGCATTATTTACTTTACTTCGTATGGAGCAATTAGCGGAACCGGCAACGATTCTATCATGTCGGACGGAGGTAAGGGAGGGAATTCTTTTGTTACACCTCCAGCCACAAGCTATAGCGGCAAAGATGGATCTGGTGGCGGTGGGGGCGGGGGTACCATACTGTGTTACACACATGGTGCTAACGGGATAGTATTGACTGCCAAAGGAGGCAATGGTGGAAACCAGGTGCTGACAAGAGGTCCATTTTATTTTGGAGCCATGAATGAAGGAGAAGGACCGGGTGGCGGGGGAGGAGGAGGATATGTAGCCCTTACTTCGGGGTCAGTAACACAAATAGCGGATGGCGGCCTGAATGGAACAACTAATTCTGATGGTTTAACCGAATTCCCTCCAAATGGCGCTACTAAAGGTGATGCAGGATTGGTCAACCAAACAATTTCTGCAATTGATACCATTTCCGCTGCCAATATTACCATTTGCTCAGGAGATTCTGCACTGCTTACTGCCACAATAAATGGGGGAGTACCTACCTGGTTTACTTCGCAAACAGGAGGTTTTGGCATTGATACCGATTCATTAACCATACCTGTTTTGTTAAGTGACACCACTTTTTATGTTGGTTCATGCCCCGGAACATACAGGATTCCGGTATATGTAACGGTTTTGCCAAGTTCAGTATCGGTTAGCATTACTCATAACCCAACAGGGATAATATGCCCCGGTGTGCCTGTTGTATTTACTGCTCAGCCTTCAAACGGAGGAACTGCTCCTTTTTACGAATGGTTTGTAAATGGACAGAGCACAGGGACTAATGCCGCAACATTTACCAGTACCACATTAATAAATAATGATTCTGTGGTTTGTATCATGACGTCCAATTCGGTTTGTGCGGCTGGTACTACGGCAATATCTAATTCAATAGGCATAACAATTACTCCCAATTTAAATTCATCAGTGAGTATAACATCTCTGCCCGCTGGTCCAATATGTGCCGGAACACCGGTGACCTTCACCGCTACGCCTGTAAATGGAGGACTAACCCCTGTTTATCAATGGCAGTTGAATGGAATAAATGTTGGCAGTAATTCATCGGTATTTACGAGTTCAGTATTGGCTGATGGCGATTCAATAAATTGTATTTTAACTTCAAATGCAGTTTGTATAATGTCATCAATGGTTACGTCTAATTCAATTATAGCAACGATAAATTCATTGCCAATTCCCGTTTTTACTTCTGATATCAACACGGGCTGTTCACCTTTATGTGTGCAGTTTACTGAAACAAGCGGGGCCAATTATGCTCCGGTGATCTATCATTTTGGTGATGGTGATTCAGCTACTGTATTATCACCACTGCATTGTTATACACAAACAGGGACGTATTCTGTAACTATTTCCGGAACTGATACAAACAATTGTATCGGTACAACTCTTATCAGTAATATGATCACTATTGTAGATAAACCTGTGGCTGATTTCTCGGTTTCACCTTTGGGTGTTATTACTGCAAATACAGCCGTTGCCTTTACGGATGAGTCAGTCAATAGTAATTCTACTGATTGGAATTTTGGCGATCCAGCATCAGGAATAAATGATA
>JAZKBX010000140.1:0-10461 GCA_040388455.1 Bacteroidota bacterium | reverse complement strand
GTATTTAAAAATAATTTTTCACCAAAAACATGGCTCCACCTAAAAGTACCTGTTGCATTGCCCCAGTTAAATTTAAATCCTGCACCAAATACATCACGTCCTAAATAACCGGATAGAAATATTTTATTTTTATTATTTACAGTGTAATTTGCTTTTGCTGTTAAGTCATAAAAATTAAATTTAGCCTCTTTTAAATCCCCTTTCAAAAAAGGTTTTGCAAGCACATCTATATAAGACCTGCGGCCGGCAATAATAAAAGAACCCTTTCCTTTCAAGATGGGCGCTTCAATAGAAAGACGGCTAAAAATGAGACCTATGCCTGCATTTACTTCTAACTTTTTGCTATTGCCATCTTTCATTCTCACATCCAAAATTGAAGAAACTCTGCCTCCATATTCCGCAGGAATTCCTCCTTTAATTAACTTAACATCCTTTACAGCATCCGGATTAAAAACTGAAAAGAAACCAAATAAATGCGAGGAATTAAATACTGGCGCCTCATCTAATAAAATTAAATTCTGATCAACACCTCCACCTCTCACATTAAACCCACTTGCACCTTCTCCAACGGTAGATACACCCGGAAGTAGCTGAATACTTCTTACTAAATCAACCTCACCTAACAATGCAGGGATTTTCTGAATTGTTTTAATATCAAGTTTAATCACACTCATTTCAACATTTTTAATATTCGCATCTGACCTTTCGGAACTCACAACTACTTCATCTAAATTTTGAGTGTTTTCAGAAAGCTCGAAATCAAGTTTGAGGTTCTCATTTAAAGATATCTCTTTTGTGATCGGCTGATAACCTATATAATTTAGTACGATCGTATAATTCCCTTTAGCCACAGAAACTGAGTAAAACCCGTAAACATTAGCTGCCGTGCCTGTTCCTAATTCTTTCACCAAAACAGTTGCTCCAATAAGCATTTCCCCATTCTTTGCATCTTTCAGGTATCCGCTGATAGTATATTTCTCCTGGGCAATCCCAATAAAAACAGGCAACAGGAAACAAAAGAGTAAACTGATTTTTCTCATATATTTTTCTAAAATTCGATATTACTTAAAACAAAACGATGCGACTAAAACACAATAAATATGTCCTTTTCATTCTTTTGGCAAAAGTAAAGATATTATGACGTGTAACAAGCTAAATTAGGCTGTTTAATAAGTAAAGTAGGGAAATAGTAATTGGAAGAAGGGAATAGTACCTTTATTAAATAGGAAGAAAGAGCACAAGATGATTTTTAATGTCCTCTCGTTGGCTAAAAATAGTTTAATGAACAATCGCTATTTAATGCCTTGTATAAAAAAGTATCACCAATAATTTTAAATGGTCCAGGTATTTCTACCCGCAATAAGTTCATCCAAATCACCTTTACCTTTGCTTGCAATTGCTTCTGCAATTTGTGCTTTCAAGGCATCTTCATAACACAAGCGGTCCTCTTTATAAAACACGCCAAAAGGACGTGGCAAAGGATTTTCATCGGAAGGATTATTAAAAAACCGAACCAGAATAGTTGCTTTCACCTGATCGATCTCATCGTGTATCCACAAATCGTTTGCTGAAACATCAGCAAGGTCTACAACCGTTGGTTTAAGTCCATCTAATATAATCCCTTTACTTCCATTCTCACCAAAGACAAGAGGTTTGCCTTGCTCAACAAAAAGTGTATTCATTTTTTTTGTCCCTTTTTCAGTAAACACTTCAAAAGCACCATCATTAAATACATTACAATTTTGATAGATCTCCAGCATTGATGTTCCTTTATGCTGATGCGCACGTTTTAACATTTCACGCATGTGAACAGGATCACGATCCATGGAACGTGCAACAAATGTAGCTTCAGCACCAATACATAAAGCCAATGGATTAAAAGGATGATCTAAAGAGCCCATTGGTGTTGACTTGGCAACCTTACCTACTGGTGATGTCGGAGAATACTGGCCTTTTGTTAAACCGTAAATTTCATTATTAAACAATAAGATGTTCACATCAAAGTTCCTTCGCAACAAGTGTATAAAATGATTGCCACCGATAGATAGTGCATCCCCATCACCAGTAACGATCCAAACGCTTAATTCGGGGCGTGTTGCTTTCAATCCACTTGCAATGGCTGTTGCACGGCCATGAATGCTATGCATACCAAAAGTTTCCATATAATATGGGAAACGGGATGAACAGCCAATGCCGGAAATAAATACAATCTCTTCACGCTTTAAACCCAATTCCGGCATTACGGTTTGCACTTGCTTTAATATGGAATAATCACCACAGCCCGGACACCAACGTATTTCCTGGTCTGTTACAAAATCTTTGGCAGTTAATTTTATTTCTGTTTGTGCTTGCATTTTTTTTTATTTTGTACAGATCACTGATCTGCGTAATAGCTTAATCAGATACAAAAAATCGATTCTTCTAAAGCTATGAATTTTATTTTTTTTCGTTTTTTTACAAATATATATTTGTAACATTCATTTTTATTCTCAATTTTTACTCAACATTTCAATGATCTTTTCATTTATTTCTGCTGAAGTAAAAGGCATTCCTTGTATTTTATTTAAGCCTTTGGCATCGATCAAATATTTATCGCGAATAACCTTAATTAACTGACCGTTATTTATTTCAGGAATTAATATCTTATCAAAACTTTTTAATATATCCCCTAAGTTTTTAGGCAATGGATTTAAATATTTCACATGCGCATGCGATACATCATACCCATCTGCAATGGCCAATTTCACAGCTGTTTTAATAGAACCATACGTTGAGCCCCAACCAAGTATTAGCAATTTGCCTTTTGCATTTCCATTGTCAATAGTTTGAAGCGGAATGTAATCAGCAATATTATCCACTTTAGCCTGACGGGTTTTTACCATAAACTCATGGTTATGGGGATCGTAAGAAATATTACCCGTTTCATTTTCTTTTTCTATCCCTCCTACACGATGCTCTAGCCCTTTAGTTCCAGGTATTGCCCACTCGCGTGCTAATTTCTCATTACGTTTGTAAGGCAAAAACGTCTCGCCTTCTTTCAAAATGTTTTTCGCGAAGGAAATAGTCAGATCCGGCAATTCTTTTGCTTTTGGAAATTTCCATGGTTCTGAACCATTGGCAATATAACCGTCACTCAAAAAGAAAACAGGGGTCATAAATTCTAATGCCAACCGGCATGCTTCAAATGTTGTATCAAAACAATCAGATGGAGAATATGCTGCAATAACAGGAACCGGAGATTCACCATTCCGACCATATAAAGCCTGTAATAGATCAGCTTGTTCTGTTTTAGTAGGCAGGCCTGTACTTGGTCCGCCCCGTTGAACGTTTAAAATCACCAATGGTAATTCCAGCATTAAAGCCAGACCAATTGCTTCACCTTTTAATGCAATACCAGGTCCGGACGATGCAGTAACGCCTAATGAGCCTCCGAATGATGCGCCAATGGCGGAAGTAATCGCTGCTATTTCATCTTCAGCCTGAAAAGTTTTAACATCAAAATTTTTATGTTTCGACAATTCATGTAAAATATCAGATGCAGGTGTTATTGGATAAGTTCCGTAAAATAATGTTAATCCTGATTTTTGAGCAGCAGCAATCAAACCCAATGCAGCGGCTTGATTACCGGTAATGCTTCGGTACACACCTTTGGCTACAGGTGCTGGCTTTACTTCAAAACGATTCATTGGCGTTTCTATTGTATCACCATAATTATAGCCTGCCTTCAAAACGTTTATATTTGCTTCAACCAGGTCAGGACGTTTTTTGAATTTCAATTTCAAAAAATCAATCGTATTATCAAGGGAACGGTTGTACATCCAATAAATGTAACCAAGCACAAACATGTTTTTTGACCGATCCATTTCTTTTGTGCCTAAGCCGGAAGAGGATAATGCGGTACGTGTAATTTTTGTTACATCAATTTCATGCACATCATATTTTGCCAATGAGCCATCACGTAAAGGATTTACATCCGAAGGGTATTTCGCCAACTTTAAATTTTTGGCATCAAAGCCATCTATATTGGCAATAATAATTCCACCAGGCTTAAGTTGATTCAAATTTGCCTTTAATGCTGCTGCATTCATCACCACTAATACATCGCATGTATCACCGGCAGTAAAAATCTCAACACTTCCAAAGTGAACCTGGAAACCTGAAACACCAGCTGTAGTTCCTTGTGGTGCTCTTATCTCAGCAGGGAAATTTGGAAAAGTGCTTATATCATTCCCATACATGGCCGATGTAGCTGTAAACTGAGAACCTGTTAATTGAATACCATCTCCAGAATCGCCTGCAAATAATATTACTACGTCTGTTTTTATTTTTGTTGTTGCACTCATTTTATTTTAGAAAAAATAAAGAATCAAGATGTAAAACATCGTGATCACTATTTAATAGAATTAATTTTTTTGAATTTAGTGTTTTTTAAATCGCCTAAAGGACAAACATCATTTTTAACAGCTTGTTATTTTGCCTATTATTATAACAATAAATCAGTACAAAGATATCGTATTATTTCGGGCTATATTTAAAGAATTCCTTCCTGTTTATTAAAAAAACATCGGAATATATTGGTTAATACCGATTTTTATATCGAACTGGAATTAGCATCTGATAAAACATGACGGAAGAGACTTTTACAGTAAAAAGGAACTTTTGGATTGATAAGAAATTTCAGAAATGTTATTGAGAAACTATCCTGTTTTAAATGAGGTACAAGCAAGCAAGTTTAAATCAATAAAAAACCAATATGTTTTTTTAATAACCGGTTTTGTTGAAACTAACAAATGAAGATGATTGCTTATTATCAAAAAAATTACTCCTTCAACTTCACATAAAACAAAGGCATATCATTACCTGTAATTTCACCGGCATCATCCATTTGTGTAATAAGTAAGTCAATACGGGTTATATGTTTTGTTAATTTTAATGACTTTTTATCAAACACCCACTTTTCATTCATCCTCACCTTAGAAATATCATTTTTTGTAACCATTTTAGGACTATCCCCTAATCTGACCAATGATGATTTTACTTTACTAATTGATAAGGGAGCGTTGGTAACAATATCATAGGCTTGAATTTTACCACTTAGTACGGCATCTACAATGCCGTTAAATATTTGCTGGCGATTCACATTTTTATTAAGAGATCTCCAGTATTCATCATCGTAATCAGCTGGTTGTATCATTGGTGTTGTGGATTGGATCTGCTCCGCCCAAACTTCCTTTTTTGCGGAATCTAATGGTACAATTGCAGCCTGTTTTTTAGCACTGGTAAATACATAGCCCAATAAAAATTCAGTTGAAGAACCTGTGTATGATTTAATCGGACTCATTCCCAGATCATAAGCATACCCTAAACTAAAACTTTTATAACGTATGCCGGCACTAATAGCAACAGCGTAATTACTGTGATAGGTAATACCAAACCATCCCATTTTTTTCCAATCTACCACAGCATTAATATCAAATTGAAAAGGGGCTCCTTTAACTGCACGGATCATAATTAAAGGAAAAGCGGTTATCTGTTTTTCTTTTACTACATCAAACTCATATTTTATTGAACCCTGGTAGTGACGGGATAGACTAAAATTTCTTACATAACCAACATCAGTACCATACTTTACATTATTACCCAAAATTTGTGGTACAGCGAAACCTACTTCCAATTTTTTCCAAACATAGGCTAATCCAAGGTCAGCACTAAAAACGGTTTTATTTTGTTGTTGCAGAACAAAGAAAGGATCATCTTTATCACGCATTACTGCACTTGCGTAGTCAATTTTATTATCCAGCATACCCATTGCCACACCAAAATACAGATCATTGTCGGCTCCCACCTTTATTTTATACGAATAACTTGCAAAAGCACCTACCTGGCGGATAATATCTGTAGAATAAGAATAAATTTTTAAGCCTAATCCAACATTTTTTTCTTTTACAGGTGCGTCAATAGTGAAGTAACTTGTTTGTGGAGCACCTTTTACATTGGCCCATTGAGAACGATGACCTATAAACGCATTGCTAAATGCATTATTACCGGTAAATGCAGGATTAGAAATAAAGCGATTCGTATAATACTGGCTGCTAAAAGATACTTGTTGCGCAAAGCCCCTCCCGACCTCCCCGAAGGGGAGGAGAATCAACAGACAAGCTAAGAAGCGCAGCCAAACCCTCCTGAAGGGAATGAAAAAGCTCATCACCTGCCATCCTCTAGGGGGAAAGGGTTGGTTCGTGCTAACTTTATGTTTAATCTTTTTCATTTATCTTTTTATCTTTTCTTTTCACGTTTCGCCCTCTCCCCTTCGGGGGAGAGGATTAAGGAGAGGGGCATCTAATTATTAAAAATGCTTATTGCGCCAGAATACACTTTCTCTCCATTTGCAAATTTCAGGAAATAATAATAGGTAGCGTCAGGTAATGGCTTACCATTAAATGTTCCATCCCAGCTGCTATCATAAGATGAAGAGGTATATACCTGCTGTCCTTGATTATTCACAACAATCACTTCCGTATTTGGATAATCTTCAATATTAACAATGATCCACGTATCATTCTTTCCATCTCCATTTGGTGTCATTACACTTGATATTATCAAATTTTGTTCCTTAAAAACAGTAATAGTTACAGAATCTGTCCCTACACAACTATTACCATCCGTAGATGTAAGCACATAAGTAATAGTAGAAACCGGGGTAACACTAGGATTAGGAATATTAGGATTATCAAGCCCGGAAACCGGTGACCAGGAAAATGACACGCCTCCGGTTCCATTAAGATTTACTAAGGTTCCAGAGCTGACTGTAATATCATTTCCGGCATTTACATCGAGCGAACCTACTGTAAGAACCACAGGAAAGATTGTTCCATTTGTACAAAGACTTGTTGATACTGTGAAAAGATAAGTAACATTTACTGCTGTTGAATCAGAAAGAGTAAGTGTTTCTGCAATAGTACCGGTGCCCGCAGTTGCAATATTACTTAGACCCGGCACATCTGGCCTTGTCCATGAGAATATCACTCCTGTGAGCTGACTTGTAGGAACATAATTAAAAACCGAACCGCTGCATATCCTGGAAGGAGAAAGATTGCTGGTAAACTCTGGGGTTGGATTTACTGTAACGATCACACTATAGGTTGTTGGATTTGTACAGCCATTAGCCTCCAAAGTATAAATATATACAACGTTCACCGAATCCGATGTAGTATTTATAAGCACTTCATTAGGATTGTTTATACCACTTCCTCCTATGTTACTTATACCTACCACCGCAGCTCTGGTCCATGAGAATGTTGTGCCTGTCGTTCCGCTTGTTGGCGTGTAGGCAAAAATAGCACCACTGCACATTTCAGGAGGCGATAAACTACTTGTAAATGCAGGCACCGGATTTATTGGAACTACCACATTGTAAGCGCTTGAATTTGTACAACCATTCGCAGATACGGTATAAACATAGGTAACATTTATCGGGGCCAATGTTGTATTGGTAAATGTTTCGTTAGGGTTACCTGTACCATTACCGGCAGGATTAGTGATACCCGTTACTGCTGCTCTTGTCCATATAAATGTTGCGCCAAAAGCAGAGCTCTGAGGAGTATAATTAAAAGGGCTACCACTGCATACAGCTGCTGGAGCTAAGGGGCTTATTAATAATGGTGAAGGATTTACCGTAACAGTTACATTGATATTTTTTGAACAACCATTTGCCGATACCATAAACACATAAGTAACATTCACAGGATCTGTTGTTGTATTGGTAAGTACTTCTGACACGTTACCGGAACCTGCACCTGCAATATTACTTATTCCCGGTACGGCATCCCTTGTCCATGTGTAAGATGCACCGGTTGTTATGCTGGATGCTGCATAGTTAAAAGCAGAACCGCTGCAAACTGCAGGAGGTGTTAAACTGCTGCTTATTGTTGGTATAGGATCTACTGGAACCTGTACATTATAAGTTGTCGGGTTTGCACAACCATTAGCCGATAATGTATAAATGTAATTCACATTTATAGTTGCAGCAGTTGTATTTGTGAGTTGTTCATTCGGATTATCAGTACCACTGCCTGCTATATTGCTTATGCCTGCAACTGCTGCTCTTGTCCATAAAAAGGTTGTACCGGGCATTCCGCTTGTTGGGGTATAAGCAAAAGTAGTACCGCTGCAAATTGCAGGAGGGAACAAGCTACTGCTTAATGCAGGTGTAAGACTCACAGCAACTACAACATTGTAAGTTGATGGATTAACGCAACCATTAGCAGAAACGGTGAAAACATAGGTAACGTTTATTCCTGCTCCCGTTGTATTAATAAGAGTTTCATTAGGATCATCACTTCCGCTTCCTGCCGGATTACTGATCCCGCTTATTGCACTTCTTGTCCAAGTAAAGGTGGCACCGGTGGTAGGACTTGTTGGTGTGTAACTGAACAAAGTTCCACTACAAATTGCAGGTGGTGTTAAACTACTGCTTAAAGTTGGTAATGGATCTACAGCCACTATTACGTTTTGATTGTAACTACAACCGCTTGCTGTGGTCGTAAACACATAGGTAACACTTACGGCAGAAGCAGTTACATTGTTAAGTGTTTCGCCAGGGTTGTTCACGCCACTTGCTGCCGCGTTACTAATTCCTGCTACTGTGGATCTTGACCATGCGAAGGTTGCGCCTGATGTCAAACTGGCCGGAGTATAGCTGAATGGAATTCCGCTGCAAACTGCAGGAGGCGTCAAAGTGTTACTTAATAAGGCCATTGGTTTTACAGCTACCACTACGGTATCACTTATTGGATCTGAACAGCCATTTGCAGATAATGTATAGATGTATTTAACATTTACAGATACGAAAGTTGTATTATTAAGCACTTCATTCGGATTATCCGTTCCGCTGCCAGCTGCATTGCTAATACCCGTTACTGCCGGCCTTGTCCATGCAAAAGAAGTACCTGATGTTATACTTGTTGGTGTATAGCTGAAAGAAGAACCGCTGCAGATTGCGGCTGGGGTCAGTGAACTTGATAAAGTTGGAAAAACATTGACAATCACCGAAACATTATAAAGTGCTGGATTTAAACAGCCATTAGCCGATACCTGATAAACATAAGTAACACTTATCGGAGATGATGATGTATTGGTCAAGGGTTCGCTGACAATACCTGTACCTGAACTTGTACCGGGTGTTATATCAGTTATTGCAGGACGGGTCCATGGGAATGTTGCTCCTGATGTTGTGCTGGTTGGTGTATAAGAGAATATAGAGCCTGTACAAAATGCAGGTGGTGTAAGGTTACTGCTCAGAACAGGAGTTGGATTTACCACAATTGTTGCAGTTATTGCCGAACCTACACATAATGTGGGGTTAGGACCGGTTGGAGTTATTGTAAAGGTTACTGTTTGAGGAGATATAGTTGTGTTAGTTAATGTAACACCGGTAATATCACCTGTACCACTTGCTGCAACACCTGTTACTTCTGTTGTTTTATCTCTTGTCCATGTAAAAGTAGAAGGAACAGCGTTACTGGTTCCCAGTACCATTGTTGCAAAAGAAGTTGCGGAGCAGATGGTTTGGGCACTATTGGTGGCTGTAGCAAGAGGTATAGGATTAATTGTTATTCCAATGGCAACCGATACGTCAGTTACACTTATACATGAAGTTACCACTCTTCTATACCATGTGTTTACAATCAGGGTCCCAGGACTATAACCAGCATTGGTATTTACGCCAGATGCGGATGAAAAGCCGGAAACATTATCGGTAGTGGATGATTCCCATAAATAGGTATATGAATTATCACCTCCTGTCGGGATGGTTCCGGTTAATGCAGACGGAGCGGCACCACTGCAAATAGTTTG
This sequence comes from Bacteroidota bacterium, assembly GCA_040388455.1. Lineage (GTDB taxonomy): Bacteria > Bacteroidota > Bacteroidia > 2-12-FULL-35-15 > 2-12-FULL-35-15 > 2-12-FULL-35-15. The sequence goes on along the minus strand of JAZKBX010000140.1, from coordinate 606 downwards.
TGCTGCACTTACTATGTTATTACCAATTGGGGCATTAACCGAAACAAGTACATCGCTATTGGCCGTACAAACAACACCTCCTAAAGTACTTGAAGTGATCCTTCTGAATGTAGTAGTAGCAATCAAACCTGATGGTACATCATACGTTGGTGTGATTGCCAGCACAGCCGAATACCCATCGGTGCTTTGTTTCCATTGATAAGAAAGTATGCCTGAACCGGTAGAAGGAACAATTTCAGTAAATGCAGCCGGGTCACCACCGCTACATATTGTTTGTGCTGTGGCAACGGTACCACCTGTTACAGCATTGATCGTTATCAGTACATCATTACTATTGGCAGTACAAGGCACTCCACCTAAGGTACTTGTAGTTACGCGTCTGTAAGTAGCATCAGCAATTAAACCGGATGGAACATCATAGGTTGCAGCTGTTCCTAAAGTGGAACTATAGGTATCTGTGCTATATTTCCACATGTAGCTAAGTATTCCGGAACCAGTAGATGGGGCACTTTCCGTAAAAGCAAAAGGATCACCTCCACTGCATATTGTTTGAGCGGCAGCAATGGTACCACCGGTAACTAAAGCCTGAACAGTTACAAGAATGTC
>JAZKBX010000139.1:9996-11210 GCA_040388455.1 Bacteroidota bacterium | reverse complement strand
TACGCTTCAATCTTTTCTAAACAGAAAAGGATTTACGCTGCAATCCCTAACGCAGTATTTTAGCATCAAGAATATACTCGCAAACTCAAACTACTGCTTTAATTTTTCGATTTTTTGCAGCAATTCTGTTGTAGCCTGGTACTCCTCTTCAGCTATACCGCCAGCTTTTGCCAGCTCAATGGCTTTTGTAGCGGCAACTTTACCTTCCTGTTTTTTATTCAATTTATATAAAACGCCAGCATAGGTGTCGTAATTATACCAATTCGGTTCTTCTTTAACGGCTTTTTCCATCCATAATTCTGCTTTTTGTAAAGGAGCTTTATCATCCGAATGCTCATAAATATCCCAAGAAATACTGTTATAATCGTCCGCAGAATGAAAATATTTATCTCCTTTTTCAACACTTAGATCTATATACTTCTTCCAATCCCCATTTTTCTTCGAATAACCAGTTTCAAGTTTAAATAAAACTTCGTCTAATGCTGCAAATTTCATTTTCTTTATTTCAACTTTGTATGCCTCTAAATCAGCCTCTTTCATTTCTTTTGTGTAAATGATTGAATATCCGCCATTTAAAAACACCTCCTTGATTTTTGAATTTACCGAATCGGCTGTATATGCTTTATTATACGTTTCTACATTATTTAATAAATAGACAAATTCACGGCTTTTATAGTCTGAACTATAATCTCTGATCATCTCCCAATTGGCTCTATTGGCAAGGACTTCGTCTTTTTGAGTTTTGAAATAATCCTGAACGGGAGCATCGGTGCTCAGGCAGGTTTTAGAAACAGCCTCAACATATTCTCTTAAAAAAACGGGATCAGCTTTTTTTAAAGGGTACTCATCTTTATATTTAGAAAACCTCTTTTCAGGGTTAAAGGCATCTTCAGCTAACTGAGTGAATTTTTTCACATTCAACCCTCCTGCTCCACGGTGTATCAGCTTGCCATCACCATCAATAAATAATAAATTGGGATAACAATGTACTTCGTATAGCTTTGCAATATCAATCCCCTCGCCTATTTCCATATCAAATTTTGCATTGATAAATTTTGCATTGAAATAGTCAGCAACCGTATCGTTTGTGAATACATTGGCTGCCATCCACTTACAGGGGCCGCACCAGGATGTATAGGCATCAATAAAAATTAATTTATTTTCTTTTTTTGCTTTTGCTTTTATTTCCGCAAAAGTTGTGGTTTCAAAATGCA
>JAZKBX010000139.1:8624-9896 GCA_040388455.1 Bacteroidota bacterium | reverse complement strand
TCTTTAGAAAAATTGTTTTTTTTCTTAACAAAAGGTCTTTTGTTCTTTATTTCGGGTGAATAAACCGGTCCGACACCAAGGCTTTCAGGCAGTGGTAGTTTTTTTACTTCACTTTCAAGCAGTGTTTCAATTTGCAAAAACTTTTGCTGGTCGTATTCATTAATAAATGTTAATGCCACCCCGGTAGCTGCTGCGCGCGCTGTACGGCCAATACGATGAATATAATCCTCTGCATCACCAGGTACATCATAATTGATCACTAAACCAATATCTTCAATATCAATACCTCGGGAAAGAATATCGGTGGCAACCAGAATTTGCAGTTTTTTGCTTCTGAAATTGCGTAACACCTCTTCCCGCTCCGGTTGATCCAGGTCAGAATGTATTGCTTTTGCTTTTAAGCCTGCTTTTTGTAAATCGCGCTCTAACTCTTTCACTTTTATTTTGGTAGATACAAAAATGATAACACTACTCAGATCTTTTCCTTCAAGCAATGATTTTATCAAGTTGTTTTTTTGTGTATCATATACCAAATAAGCGCCTTGTATCACACCTGCAGCAGGTTTAGAAATGGAGATGCTGATCTGTTCCGGATTTACTAAAAGTGAATTTGCCAGGGTACGGATCTTAGGTGGCATGGTAGCAGAAAACATCAATGTTTGACGAACTTTGGGCAGGTAGTTGCTTATCTTTAAAATGTCATCCACAAAGCCCATATCCAACATTCTGTCGGCCTCATCCAGTATCAAATGTTCCAGCTTATCCAACTTCACATAACCCATATTTAAATGTGCCATCAAACGGCCGGGTGTTGCAATAATAATATTTGCACCTTCGGATAATGCGCGTTTCTCACGTTCAAAACTACTTCCGTCACTTCCGCCATAAATAGCAAGGGAACTTACGGATGTAAAGTAGGAAAAACCTTGTAAGGCTTGGTCTATCTGTAAAGCTAACTCGCGCGTAGGGACAATAATCAATGTATTGGTACTATCTGTTGGATCCTTTGCCAACTTATTTAATATCGGGAGCAAAAAAGCAGCCGTTTTACCTGTGCCTGTTTGTGCGCAACCTATTAAATCCCTCTTACTTAGTATGATCGGTATGGCTTGTTCTTGTATTGGGGTTGGAGTATTAAACCCCATAGAATCGAGGCCTTCCTGAAGATTACTCTCAAAATTAAAATCGCTGAACTTCAAATTTTTATTTATTTGTTTATTTATACAAAGATAAAATATTTTTGATGATATCCTCTTTTTTAGAGCCTTTTCT
>JAZKBX010000139.1:0-8524 GCA_040388455.1 Bacteroidota bacterium | reverse complement strand
ATTTATACAAAGATAAAATATTTTTGATGATATCCTCTTTTTTAGAGCCTTTTCTGAAGAAATGTTTAATTCTGTTTTCAAAAGAATGGGTAGAATATTTTGTTTTAGAATCACAACAAAATCTCAAACTGTAGTTACAAACATATTTTGAAACCTGATATTTATTATTATTTTTGTTTCATTGTAAAAATTAAGAAGAGATCATATGGTAAATAATCAAAGCATTAATGCAAATGGAGAGGTTGATGGAGAAAGTTTCACTTATAATAAGGAAGGCCAATTGGAGTCGATGGGGAGTTATACCAATGGGCAAAGAGATGGATATTGGGAATTATATTGGTATACAGGGCAATTGAAGGCTAAAGGGAATTATAAAAATGACAAATTTGAGGGAGAATGGAGAGAGTATATAGAGGGTAATTTACATTTGGTAAACACTTATCGTGATGGAATATTGGAAGGAGAAAGTGAATCGCATTATAGTAATGGGCAAATAAACTGGAAAGGGCAATATAAAAATGGTAAAGAAGATGGCGATTGGATATATTATGATATCCATGGAAACATTAATGAAAAAGGGGCTTATTTAAATGGACTCCGACATGGAATATGGCAGGAAGACGGGCAAATGGTGAGCCATTACAATGATGGGAAAAGAATAAGTACAGAAACTGAAAAACAAGAATTTACCAGGCAGGAAAATCTCAATGAACAAAAAACCGCTGCAGCTCAAAAGTTCTTTTTAAAATATGTTGTTATTGCCATTTTGTTAATTGGATTACTTATTTTTCTATTGGTTAAGTAAAGCTAATTTGATAATGTGTTAATTTGAAAATTTGAAAATGAGGGTAAAAGCAAAATGATAAACCTTGTATTATTAACATTCAATCTAAAAATTAGCACATCTTCAAATTAGCACATTTTCAAATTATTAAATTATCTTTGTTCTGAATTTATATCAATCACTAATTAATGGAATTTAAAGCTGGCGAATTACTCGATAAAATTGAATACCCGAGTGATTTAAGGAAATTTAAAGAAGAGGACCTTCCGCAGATCAGCAATGAACTTCGTCAGTTTATTATTGATGTGGTATCGCAAAAAGGCGGACACTTTGGTGCAAGTCTTGGTGTGGTTGAACTTACCGTGGCTTTACATTATGTGTTCAATACACCTTACGACCAATTGGTGTGGGATGTTGGACATCAGGCCTATGGCCACAAAATTTTAACAGGAAGAAGAAAGATTTTTCATACCAATCGCCTTTATAATGGCATCAGCGGTTTCCCGAAACGTTCAGAAAGCGAATACGATACTTTTGGAGTAGGCCACTCTTCCACGTCCATTGGGGCGGCCTTAGGCATGGCTGTTGCATCGGCATATAAAGGAGAAAAGGAACGCCAGCATATTGCAGTGATCGGTGACGGAGCAATGACTGCCGGAATGGCCTTTGAAGCACTTAATCATGGAGGCATCACTAACTCTAATTTATTGGTGATACTGAATGACAATTGCATGAGCATTGACCCCAATGTAGGTGCATTAAAAGAATATCTAACCGACATCACCACTTCACGCACCTACAATAAATTTAAAGATGAAACATGGAACCTGCTTGGTAAAATAAGCAAGTTCGGACCAAATGCCCAGGATATTGTTTCAAAAATCGAGAACGGGATAAAAACAGTATTACTAAAACAAAGTAATATGTTTGAATCATTAAAATTCCGTTATTTTGGACCTGTTGACGGGCATGATGTGGAACGGTTAACAAAAGTATTGCGCGATCTAAAAGATATTCCCGGACCCAAAATATTACATTGCTTAACTCAAAAAGGCAAAGGATATAAATTTTCGGAAGAAGGAAATCAAACAATATGGCATGCTCCAGGCTTATTCAATAAGGATACAGGCGAGATCATTAAAATTGTTCCAAAAGAGCCACAACCACCCAAATATCAGGATGTGTTTGGTTATACTATTGTAGAACTTGCCGAGAAAAACCCAAAAATAATGGGCGTAACGCCTGCTATGCCCAGCGGCTGTTCATTGAACATAATGATGAAAGCCATGCCTGACAGGGCATTTGATGTTGGTATTGCTGAACAACATGCGGTTACTTTTTCAGCCGGAATGGCTACACAGGGATTAATTCCTTTCTGTAACATTTACTCTTCTTTTATGCAACGTGCTTACGATCAGGTGATACACGATGTTGCGCTGCAAAATCTGCACGTTGTATTTTGTTTAGACAGAGGAGGACTTGCCGGAGCTGATGGCCCAACTCATCATGGGGCCTATGACCTGGCTTATTTCCGTTGTATTCCCAATATGATCGTTTCTGCTCCGATGAATGAAGAGGAATTACGCAACTTAATGTATACCGCACAACTCCCTGAAACAAATGCCCCTTTCTCTATACGTTACCCACGAGGCAATGGCGCAATGATCGATTGGAAAAAATCATTTCAAAAAATCACTGTCGGAAAAGGCCGGAGAATACAAAACGGGGAAGACATTGCTATTTTAACGATTGGGCATGTCGGGAATTTTGCTGTGGCCGCCTGTAAACAATTGGAGGAAAAAAATATCAGCGCTGCTCATTACGACATGCGTTTTGTTAAGCCGATTGACGAAGAATTATTACACGAAGTATTTAAAAAACATTCCCGGATAATTACCATTGAAGATGGCTGTATCATGGGTGGAATGGGAAGTGCGGTAATTGAATTTATGGCCGACAATAATTACAACGCACAGGTAAAACGATTGGGTATTCCCGATAAATATATTGAACATGGTGAGCAGGCAGAACTACATGTTGAATGTGGTTTTGATACCGATTCTATTGTAAAAACGGTCGTAGAAATTATCGGACTAAAGAAAAACATAATGGCAGGATAAATAATTTATCTTGCCTTATAAGGGAAATAGGAGGTAAAGGATATTTTTTAGCTCTTATCACAAATTTCAAATCTATTTTTATTATATTTGAGCGTTTTTAAACAAACAACATGAATTTTAAGACAATTTATTTTTACGTATCGTGCATTTCAGTTGCCGTAATGTTAGGTGCTTGCGGTGATCCTGCTTCGGAAGATGATACTCTTGCCGGTGGAGATCCAGCCACAGCTATTCAAAAAGAAAAAAACAACAAAGTACAATTAATTTTTTCTTCAATTCCTGCGCAAAGTGAAACAATGGGATTGTTAAATGACGCTGAAGCGAAATACAATGCAAAATATTTAAACCCAATTGAAAACATCTCTAAATATTCATCCGTTAAATCGAGAGCGCTTAATTTAGGTGTTTATGGAATTGATCTGGGTGTAACCAACATTTTTGATCAAACACAGGAATCCATGTTGTATCTAAGATGTACAAATAAAATGGCCACCAGCTTAGGAATCAGTGGGGCATTTGATGAAAAAATGAGTGAACGTATTGATGCGAGCTCGGACAGTAAAGATTCATTGCTTGCCATAATTACCGAATCATACAGAAACGCAGATAATTATTTACAGGAAAACGGACAAGCAGGCGTTTCAAGTTTGATGGTTGCCGGTGGATGGATAGAAGGTTTGTTTGTTGCATGTCAAATTGGAACTGCTACAAACAATGAAGCGATAATGAATAAAATTGGCGGTGAAAAAGCGACCCTTGAAACTTTAATTTCTTTATTGGACAGCTATAAAGCAGAAACCGATGGCGCTACAGAGGTTTTAGCAGACCTGAGCGGGTTAAAAACGATATACGATACAATTACGGACAAAATAACCCCCGAACAATTTAAACAAATCACTGACAAGATAACCGAAATACGGACTAAGATCATTCAGTAATTTAATCGTTTTTTACTACTTTCTTCCTGAATGCTTATCTAAGAGCATCTGAATTCCATTTCATCCTATTGGTAGGGTTTTGGAGTTTGCAAACAAACGCTTCCTCTTTTTATCAGCAGTAAAATCAACAAAAATTTAATGGAACAATTTAATTGCAAATTATACCAACACTTGTTAACCGGAGTTCGATTAATATTCAAGGCTAAAGCCTTATAATAATGGGTTCTTTGGTTAACCTCACGTCTTAAAAGACGTGGTTATTATTCCCACCTAAATGGTAATTGCTTTTTGATTAGCTTAGGCATCGTTTTTTATAACCACGGTCTTCAGACCGTGGTTGAAATGTGTTTATTTTATTGGGCTTTAGCCCTGATTCTTTTTATTAATCGAACTCAAGTTGTTACAAATTAATCCAATAATTTTAGTTTAAAAGGCAGTTAAACCTGACAGGTTTTGAAAACCTGTCAGGTTTCTTATCCATTAGCTTATTGGTACAAAATATATTAAATAATGATATTAAATAGTTTACTTAAGATGAATCATTCTATAATACACCTGTCCGCCTTTGGAATGTTTGTGTTTAGTCTTTTCTGCTGATTTGTTTTTGTCCTGATGCTGCTGAACCCAAGCAACCAGAACAGCATTATCATCAACCGTTTTGATCACAGGGAAACCGGAAACCATCTCATCCGATGTAATATGCTCAGTGGAAATAACAGTTCCTTCGTTAGTTCTGTGTTGCAAGCCAACCCATGCATTGTAGTTTTCTCCTTTTTGAATTGTTTCGTCCCATACAATAATCACCTCACCATTGGGCAAAGCGCTTAATTGAGGGTGTTTGGCAGAAGGTTTGGTGCTTACGCTGTCACGCATTGAAAACGTTTTTCCATTATCGTTAGTAAAACTATAAAAAACACCACTCCCACCACCCATCGTGTACCATGCGAAATGCAGGCCATTCGTGTTTTCTGCCATTGTAGGGCCTGTATGCGGACAGCCATCAATTGCCCAATTATCAGCACTTATGCGATTGGATGAAGAAAATGTTTTACCTCCATCAATGGAAATGGTATGTACCATATCCCTGATAGAATCATTTATTATATCGCGATATGCTGCATGGATAGCGCCTTTGCTATCCACAAATAAATCGGTACGGCAGCATTGACAGATGGTTTCAGCAATTGGTTTTTCATTTTGAAATCCATTTTTACCATTTGTTTCCCCATAGAAAAGTGTTGAACCCTCTTTGTCAGTTTTAGTGCGGCTGTCGAGCCATATAATTCCCACTTCTCCATTTTGTAAAACTGAAATATCAAAATAACGTTGGTCAATACTTGTTGTATCTTCTACCAGTTGTTTAGCTTCCGACCAATTTTTTCCTTCATCAAATGATTGTGCATAATAAACCAGACCAGCATATTTTTTCTTAGGGTTTCCATTGTCTACTCCCCAAACCGCAATTATTTCTCCATTGGGTTTAAATGCCATTTTGGGTAGATTTTCTGCGCTTGGATGAACGTCTTTACTTGCAGGTATTTCAATAGGTTCCCCGAATGAATATCCTTTATCTGTTGAAATAGCATAGCATATCACAGCAAGCGTGTCATTCTTTTCTTTAATATAACTCATTACTATATTTCCATTATTATCAGTTGTTAAAAATGGACATGTTGTTTCTGCCGTTGTATCTGTACAAATTGTTTTTTCAACACATTCCTCCTTTTCTTCATTTTTGGTATTTGTACACGAAAACAAAAATGTGATCAGAACGGCTGCAATAAAAATATTTTTCATAATTTTTGTTTAATAAAACGGAGCAAGCGGAATGCCCGCTCCGTTTTTATTTTATCTATTTTTTACCTGTAAAATTATATTGTATCCCGAAAACAAATGTGCGCGGAGGCGCGGCAGTAAAACCTGTTCTATCAGTTGCATTATTTCCTCGTGTTGCATTGAATGCGTACAACTCGTCCGTTAGATTCATAATGTTACTAAATACTTCAATACCTTTCCATTGGTATCCAACACGAAAGTTAAGCACGCTGATCCCTTTTAAACCAAAAGCGCCTTTATCTTCATATTTAACGGTATTGACCTGATTTTGATACCAACTGCTCATGTGTTGCCATTCCATACCTACCCTTAAACCTTTTACAAATTTGGGTTTGTAAGTAACCTCGCTATTGGCTATCCATGAAGGAGAGCTCGGCATAATTTTTCCGTTTACATTTTTTATTTTGTCGGATGTTTTTGTACTCAAAACAAATTCATCATAACGGTGCATCGCATTTGTTCCTCCAACCCTAATCATCCATTGGGTGTTCGGACGATACGTTAGACCGAATTCTATACCTTGGTGAGTTGTTTTTCCTGCACTTTGGTAATCAGTAGAATTATCAGGTTGTTTAATGTTAAGTAACTCGTTTGTTCCAATCATTTGGTAAACGGCAATATCTATATCTATTTTATTTTTTAACAAACTTGCCCATCCGCCTAATTCATAATTAGTAAATTTTGCCGGTTCAAGGTTGTAATAAAATTCCGCTGGGTTGGTATTTGGTTTTTTACGAAAAACGAACGTTAAGCCCGGAGGAGAAAAGCCCAAACTGTAATTACCATAAACACCAATGTTGGAGGTTATTTTATAGGTCACCCCTAACTTTGGAGTAAACTGTAGATATGATTTTTTACCCGAAGTGTTATCAATATAATTGTTGTATTTAAACGACATGTCATCATATCTTCCGCCAAGAGTAATAGTAACTTGTTTAATTGGTTTTACTTCCGCCTGCAAATAGGCTGCTGTATTCACCAAAGTAGCATCGTAATCTGCTATTTTAATATCAGGCCGCTCTTTGTCAATGGTATATTGTTCCACGGAAGTGCCGCCAGGCCTTAACTTAGCAAAAAGATCGATACGATATGAATCGTATGTAACAGGTGAATTATCCAAACTTATACCAGCAATCAATTTAGTTTTGATCGGTTTTATTTCAGCTGCATGCTGCAATATGAATGCTTTACTTTTTGAACTATTGTCGTTGATCTCGCCAGTTGCAGTAAGTTGACCGGTTGTCCAACGAATACCATAGGCAGGATTTTGTGCAATTGTATTGTCTCTGTATATTAAATGTAACGTTGTATTATTGTTTTCATTCCATTTATGTTCGGCTGAAAGGCGGCTGCGCAATGATTTTACATTCCTATATGTAAAATTGGACGTGCTAACATATTGCCTTGCATAAAAAGCAATGCTATCCACACTTCCCGACATATCAGAAGTATAATCATTAAACGAACCCGCTAAGATCAATTTTGTTTTTTTTGTCAGATCATAATCAAATCGTGCATTGATAGAGTTTTTATCATAATCAGAATAAGTCATCCAGCCGTTTTGTTGTTTGGCATAAAAGCCACCCAAATAAAAGCCTACTTTTTTAGCGATCATTCCTCCTGTACCGTATTGAACACGTTTATAACCCCACTGATCAAACTGAATACCAACGCGTGCTGTAGTTATTGCAGTTGGTTTCTGAGTAATAAAATTGATGGCGCCTCCCACAGCTTCCGGACCGTATAGCGATGAGGCCGGGCCTTTCACCACTTCAATGCCGGAGACCGCAAAAATATTCATTTCTATCAATGCATTATGGTTAAATACACCCGTTGCACGAAGTGGGATCCCATCCTCTAAATATAAGAAATACGCATTTGAACCCATCGGTTGACGAATAGACATCATGTGCTGTTCATTATTAAGATTAACCATCGCTACACCCGGCACTTTATTAATAAGTTCAGTGATAAGAGTAGCTTTGGAATCATTAATTGCGGTTGCTGATAATTTACTTATCGCCATAGGAACATCTGCTCTTGACTGTGCTTCGCGGCTTGCGGTTATTACCACTTCCTGCATACTGGTAACAGAGGAAGAAAGCGCAACAACAACGTTTTTTCCTTGTTCTGCTTTAAGCTTTTGTGTTTGATAGCCAACATACCTAACCTCCACACTATCGAAAAGTTGTTCGCTTGTTAATGTAAAAACTCCACTGTTGTTGGTTGTTGCGCCCAATTGAGTGTTTGGAATAAAGACACTTACTCCTACTAATGGCTCTTTGGTTTCCTTGTCAAATATTTTACCTGTGATGGTATTTTGAGCCCAGGCAAGGTTGATCAATCCCGCTATAAGCGGGATTGTCAAGGCAATGATTTTTTTCATTGTTTAGAATTTAAGATTTAACCGAATAACATGCGCTCAAACCTGCAAAATGACAAGCACTTCCAGTATTCAAGGATTCATAAAAACAAAAACGTTTCGGTTAAACTTTAGGGGGCTGAAAAACGGTATGGAGGTGTTTCTCTGAAAGAGAAAAGGAATAAGAAGGTTTAAATATTGGAGTAAAGGATGTGGTTACAAAAAGAGTGCTGGAACTAGTTTCAGAAAAAAACTGAACCTCAACCTTTTCCTTTGTGGGGTTTGTTGGAGATTGTTCTTTCTTTTCTTCCTTGGCCAATTGTTTTTTCAGGTGGCAGCTTCCATTGCATTTATTTGCCCGGATTTCTTTTTTTTCACAAAAGGTTTTAGCGATGAATTCCCGGTTCAATTCAAAATTAGCATAAATAATAATTTTGCTAAAGTTTTGTAAAAAAACTCCGGTAAGCGCCAATATGATGAAGAT
>JAZKBX010000138.1:7449-10590 GCA_040388455.1 Bacteroidota bacterium | reverse complement strand
TTAGCTGATGAACAATATAGTGATCTATTACTGTCTTGCCTTTTATGCGTGGCAAAGGTTTTTGTGAGGTGACATTCATTGTTTATATTTTTAAGTAAGTAAATAACAAATCAACAATAAAAAACCTTCTTGCTATAATGCTAATTGTAATAAACCTGACAGGCCTGTTTGTGCTTAGAGGTAAGTATGGTATTTCCGGGCGAGGGAAATGGCTTATTACCGCTGGTTTGCTGCCACCCATCATTGCGATAATTATTCATGAATTCACTTAAATCAACAATTTAAATATCATACCTATGCTAACAGAAAAAACAAGCTCAGGAAGAAGTGTAAAAGACATCGAACAATTATCGGATAAACGTATTAAGTATTTTATTCAAATGCTTGATGTAAAGGAGGACACAGGTATGACGCGGATCTATTCTGCTGTGCAACCCATTAAAAATTCATAATTGCAATGTCGTTTAAGCAATTCAGCAAACAGATTATCTTCTGGAAAAATATAAAAATAGAAAAAACAATAAAATGTGCGATCACAAAATATTGGATCATAGCGAACACGGTTACGTGATCAGATGCGAAAAATGTAAACATCTGCAAATAGCTTTTGGAACAATTGCTATTTCTCTGACTGAAAAACAGCTGTATGAATTTATGCAAGCTATTAAAGAATATTTCGAAACATACAAATACTATGAATGTCGAACAGAAAAAATAATCCGGATACCTACGGTTAATCAATCTATCCTACTCGTTTATAGTTTAAATGAATTAGAAACACTGATTCATATAATTGAAAAGGCGCACATGAGCTTAGAAATAGAAAAATTACTTGCAACAGATGAAAATTAAGATCATTTATACAATTAGTTTCACAGGCTTTTTGGTTTTTATGTCCTATTTCTGTTGCAAAGCCCAAACTATCACTATTCTTGCTGCCACCGATAGGCAACCAATAGAATTTGTTCATGTAATAATAAAACCTGTTAACATTGGTTTTAAAGAACAAGTGCTTTCAACAGATAGCATTGGGAAAATAAATGTTCCATCTTCTTTTTTTAATCTCAGATCTCAAATCATTATTTCATGTATTGGTTATGAAAGAATAACTGACACGGTCGTTCTTGATAAAAGCAAAATTTTTTATCTGAAAGAACAGAACCATATACTGAATGAAGTAGTGATAACCGGTCAGTACGCTCCCAATAGCCCCGAAAAGTCGGTACACAAAGTGAAAATTATTGACAGCAAAAAAATTCAGGCAATGGGCGCACAAAACCTGCGTGATGTATTGACCAATGAAATGAATGTCCGTATTTCGCAGGACAATGTTTTAGGAAGCAGTATGAGCCTGCAAGGGGTATCGGGACAAAATGTGAAAATATTAGTTGACGGTATACCTGTTACAGGTCGTTTAAATGGAAATATTGATATTTCGCAAATAAATATGAATAACGTTGAACGCATTGAAATAATTGAAGGTCCACTTTCTGTAAGCTATGGAACCGATGCCCTTGCAGGAACAATAAACATCATTACAAAGAAAACACAAAAAGAAACATTCTCTGTTTCATCAACTAATTATTACGAAAGCACAGGGCAATATAATTTTTCAGGTCGCATTGGGTATAGAAAAAATAAAAACATAATTACACTTTCGGGTGGAAGAAATTATTTTGATGGCTGGAATTCCAATGATAAACCATTTTATATAGAACAAAAACATTTAGCTGATTCAACTAGGTATAAAAACTGGAAACCAAAGGAGCAGTACTTCGGAACACTTTATTATGGTCGTTATATCAAAGAATTAAAATTGGGTTATACAGGAGATTACTTTCACGAACAGATAACCAATAAGGGATTCCCCCGTTTACCTTACCACGAAACAGCATTTGATGATTATTACAAAACATATCGAATAAATAATTCACTCAGCCTTGCCGGAGCTTTAAACAAAAAGCTGTATACAAATATTCTTTTCGCTTACAATCATTATCAACGCATCAAAAACACTTATTTTAAAGACCTTACAACACTTGATGAACTGCTTACAGAAAATGAAAGTGATCAGGACACAGCTATATTTAACGACATTATAACAAGAGGAAGTATAAGTACCACAAGAGATTCAGCAAAAATTAATTGCGAGATAGGTTATGACATTAATCACGAAACAGCCATTGGTTTACGAATAAAAGATAAACAACAGCTAATTGGTGATTATGCAATTTTCGGGAGTGCCGAATATAACCCCTTTTCAGAATTTACCATCCGCCTGGGGGTACGATTAATTTATAATACGGTTTATAAAGCACCGCTTGTTCCTTCGCTTAATTTGCGTTATGAAATAAATAGATCCAATACAGTACGTTTCTCCTATGCAAGAGGATTTCGTGCCCCTTCACTTAAAGAACTTTACTTCTATTTCGTTGACATCAATCATAACATAACAGGAAATCCGGATCTCAAAGCTGAGCAGTCACACAATTTTAATTTATCTATGGTTTACAATTCAAAAAGAAAAAACGCTTTATGGAAAACAGAAAACACATTTTTCTATAACTACATCGAAAATATGATTTCACTTGTACAAAAATCCGGAACGCAATACACCTATTTTAATTTAGATAAATACCAAACGCTCGGCATGCAATTGCAAACCGAATTGGCCTGGCAACATTTTAAATTCAGTATTGGTGGAGCATACATAGGCAGATACAATCAACTGGTTGAAGAATACAAATCAGAAAAATTCACTTACACTCCTGAAGGAAAGTGCAATTTGTTTTATGAATGGCACAAACAAAATATGACATTTGCCTTTTTCTATAAATACACAGGCGAACTTCCCTCTTTTGCAATAAACACAAATAATGAAATTTATAAAACAAAAATTCAGGACTACCACACCGCTGATATTTCAGTTTCAAAACTTTTTTTGAAGAAGAAAATAAATATTTCGATCGGAGGTAAAAACATTTTCGATGTAAAAAATATTGCGGGAAACTCAACAGGGGAAGCTCATTCATCCGGAAGTAATAGCGTTGCGATCGGGATGGGACGAACATACTTTATTAAACTCGTCATTAACCTCAATAGCACAAAATGAATTTGAATAAATATATCCTAGTACTTGTT
>JAZKBX010000138.1:0-7439 GCA_040388455.1 Bacteroidota bacterium | reverse complement strand
AATATTTTCAACAATAATTCTTTTTTCTTTCATTCTTTCTTCCTGTAAAAAAGAAGAGCTCCCGGTTCCCGCCCACGACCTCGGAAATGTCGCAACTACAACGGTCAATATGGAATCAAATTATAAATGGCAGTTTTTTTACGATTTAAAAACAAACACCGTTGTTGGTCAAAATTTAAAAACAGTGTGGGATCTGGGGTTTGAAACATCCGCTAATGGTTATAGAATAATACTCAACACATCAAAAGCTATGTTTGTGCGTAACACAGGCATTGTAAATTTTAGTGGCGTTTCTGATACAACGGATTTTGCAACAAACAAAAGATGGGATGAAGCATCAGGAAGCCTTGATTCCACTGCAATAGGAGATTGGAGAAATGCAAACAATGTTTATGTTATTGACAGAGGCTACAACGAAACGGGGGTACATCAGGGGTTTCAAAAAATTCAATTTCAATCAGTTAATGAAAACAAATATGTTGTGCGATTTTCTCAATTGAACGGAACAGGCGATATTACAATGCAAATCGATAAGGACAGTGTTTATAATTTCGCTTTTCTTTCATTCACTACCGGTAATACAATTATTGTTGAACCGCCAAAAGTAACCTGGGATTTAGAGTTTACTCAATACACACACATTTTTTATGACCCACCAGTAACACCATATTTAGTTACAGGTTGTTTGCTTAATCGATTTAACACAACGGCCAAAAAGGATTCGCTTTTAACTTTTTCTGAAATTAATTTTTCAACCGTTGAAAATTTTATCCTTTCGTCAAATATTAACACCATAGGTTATGACTGGAAAATATTTGCAAACGGAACTTATATTACCCATACGCATTTGAATTATATTATTAAAGACAGCGAAGGATTTTATTACAAACTACATTTTATTGATTTCTATAATAATTCCGGAGCAAAAGGAAACCCGAAATGGGAATTTCAGCAGCTATAAAAATTGGTAACGGGTGATAAGAGCAATAAGTAAAATCAAATGGAAGAAAATTGGAATTATTGCTTTCACGCTATTCCTGATCAAAGGTCTATTATGGTTAATTTTTGCTTACCTGATAATTAAATGAAGTAGCATAAAACAAAATCGACTACATCTGATATGGCAACGACTTGGCATTCTCTTTTTTTAATATTCCCTGTATCGGCTTGTTAGCTCATGATCTGAGTCTAAGGAACTCGTGAGACAAAGATTTTGTCTATCCAAAATACCATCTTACCGAAATATCCAATCAAAAACCCTAACCAATATTATTTTTGGAACTAAGAAATTTATTTAACTCTGTTATAGTTTCAAAATTTCAAACCAAATTCAACAAAAATTATGTTAGCAATAGGAACCCAGGCACCGGATTTTGAACTTAATTCTACTCCCGATCAAAAATTGAAATTGACAGAGTTACGTGGAAAAAAAGTTGTCTTGGCTTTTTATCCTGCCGATTGGAGTCCTGTATGCACAGACCAAATGGCGCTTTATAATGAAACCCTTAAGCTTTTTTCTAAACACAATGCACAAGTAGTCGGGATTTCAGTAGATAGCAAATGGTCGCATTTAGCCTTTAGTCAGAGTCGTAATTTGCATTTTCCATTACTTGCCGATTTTGAACCCAAAGGGCAGGTTGCTAAATTATATGGTGTATATGATAAAAGAGAAGGATTAGCGGAAAGGGCATTATTTGTTGTTGATGAAAAAGGAATAATACGCTGGAATTATTTATCACCTGTTGGAATAAATCCTGGAGCAGATGGTATTCTGGAAGCACTTGAAAGTTTGGATAAAGTACCGGTTTTACAAAAATGAGCACACTATTAAAATCTCCCGTTAACAGCACTGATCATATCCGTGGTAACAGCAATGCCCCTCTGGAATTGGTTGAATATGGCGATTTCGAATGTAGTGATTGTGGCCACGCATATCCAATAATAAAAACAATTCAGCAGGAACTTGGTGATGATTTAAAATTTGTTTTCCGAAATTTCCCATTAACTCAAATCCATCCACATGCTGTAAATGCAGCAGTGGCAACAGAAGCTGCTGCTTTGCAAAATAAATTTTGGGAAATGCATGATATTATTTTGCAAAATCAGAAACATTTAGAATTCGAGGATTTGTTATTATATGCAAAAAAAATTGACCTGGATTCAAATCAATTTAAAGGCGATATGCAGAAAAATGGCCTGCTTGCCAAGGTGGAAGCCGACTTCGAAAGCGGGGTTAGAAGTGGAGTAAATCGTACACCTTCCTTTTTTATTAATGGGGTAAAATATGAGGGGGCGAGTGAAGCAAGCGAACTTATTCATTATTTGAAAAGCAAATTATCAGAGGTTAGACCAATCTTTTAAAGGTCTGTTACGTTTCATTTCTAATCTTTTTTGAGATACCTCCCGCTGTGTTATCCCGAACTTTTTGTGATCCCGCAGTATTGCGGGATTGTTATTATGAATGATACTGCTGACGACTAATGAGATCCCTGGATTTCTCGACTCCGCTCGAACAATGCCGTTTAGTTAAAGAAAAAAATCAGCCCACAGTCTTCGACAAGCTCTGACTGACAGCGTGCTGGTCATATTGAGCCTGTCGAAATATTTGCGGTGGCTTCTTAACTAAACGACATTGTCCGCTCGAAATGACCGCATGCATGGTCATTTCGGGCGGAGTCGAGAAAGGGCGTTAGCATTATGAAGCAATAGTTTTATTCTTTAAACAAAATTTAACAGGCTCTTAATTTTATATATAAACAGGCTCTTCTTTGTAAACCGACCATTCCTTTTCGATCATCTTAATATCCTCATCTGTATGGGGACGAACACCAACAACAATTTTACCTTCCTTGATTGCTTTTTCATATCTTTTTGCCTTCACCTCAGAAACGCCCCAACCTGTTAATGCTCCAACCAATCCACCTGCAAGACTTCCTGCACCAGCTCCGGCAAGTGCAGCGGCAAGCGGGCCTGCTACTATTAAACCTACACCGGGGACAACAACGCTACCTACAGCAAGTATGCCGCCAATGAGTGCTCCAAGTGTAAGGCCAATAGCAGAGCCTGCTCCGGCACCTTTCAATGTTTGATTTTCAACATCTACCGTTTTGTCATCTTTAAAATATTTGTCACGGGTTTCATCTGATGTAATAATATTTATTTCATCTTTTGTATAACCACGTGTTTCCAAGGCTTTAATAGCTTTATCAGCGCTATCTTTGTCTTTGAAAATTTCAAAAAGCATTGCGTGATCGGTACTCTTTTTTTGACTCACCTGATTGTTGTCCATGTTTTTTATTTTTTGAATAATTTATAATTTATTAAACTCGTTTTGTTTAGTTAAAAAAATATGCCAGCATTTTTTAATGCTTAATTGTTTTTAATTTTATTCCGGTTACACACATCAAAATAAGTTGATTTCTGTTACCACATTTCCTCTATCCCCTCTTGTAATTACAACACTAACAGTCACTTCGAGCGGAGTCGAGAAGGTGAGTGGCATTGCAACAAGATACCTGATTTAGATCCTGAAATTTGAACTCCGATTTATGATAATTCCTTTCCCAACAAGTAATTTATTTTGTTTCCAAAGCGTACATCTCGCTATAGGCCGCTAAGTCATTATTTGCAGGCCCGTTGATCACTTTTCCCTTATAAGTATATCGGCTTCCATGGCAGGGGCAGTCCCAAGTTTGTTCATCTTTGTTCCATGCAACAGTGCAACCAAGATGAGCACACTTTGCTGAAACAATGTGCAGCAGATTTTCTTCATCACGAAAAACTCCGTATTTTTTTTGCTGAAGATTTACAATTTTTCCTTCACCTGTTTTTACAGATGATAGCTCTACAGCATCTTTATGATCAGGAGAAGTTTTCAAAAAGTCCTTTAAAGTGTACATGGCTTCTTTGAAAAAGTGGCTGCTCGTTTTAAGAGTAAATCGGGAAGGTGAATAAATTTGTTTCCACTTATTTTCTTTCCCTGTTATAAGGTCGGTGATCAACATACCTGCAATTGTACAATGCGTCATACCATTGCCGGAATCACCTGTTACTATATAAACATTATCTCTGTCCAAAGGGTTGCGGCCAATGTATGCAATGCTATCCATTGGTTCCATTACCTGTCCCGACCACCGGTATTTTATTTCCTCAATGGGAAAATGCGTTCGTGTCCACTTTTCAAGTGAAACATAAATTTTGTCTTCGGCATGTGAAGTTTCTTTTTCATCACCCGTTTGGTGATCTTCTCCTCCACTTATCAAAAGATCATACTGATCATTATAAGTTTCCACACGCACATAATGGTATGGCGGAAATGTTGGATTTTCTTTTTGATCGCCTGTATCCCACCACAACGCTTTCGGTAAACTGTCTTTTTTAATAAGTGCACCAATCACATAAGTACGGAATGCTGTTTGTTTTAAATGAACGGCATATTTATCATTGACGGGGCTGTTTGTGGCAACCACAATATGATTTGCTTTTATTGTATAACCTGTTTTTGTAGTTAAACCTTTATGGTCAATTTTTGCAGCATGAGTTTCAGTGAATATTTTACCGCCTTTTTGTTCAATTATAGCGCATAATCCTTTCAGATATTTTAAGGGATGAAACTGGGCTTGTTCCGGAAAACAGATACACCTTCCTTCATTAGTAACTAAGCCTGGAACATGATCTGTATCAATGACTTTAATTCCGGCACGGGAGGCTGCTTCCAATTCTTTATCGAGGGATCCTTTTTCATCAGAAGGGTGTAAAAAAAGATAACCGTTCAATCGTTCAAATTCACAATTTATATTTTCTTTTTTTATAGTATTTTCTATGAAATCAATAGCTGCTATATGACTCTCTGCTATCAGTTGTGTATCTTCTTCCCCAAAAATATTTTCTAAGGTATAATATCTATTGTCCAGGGCCGTCACAATATGTGCTGTGGTACGCCCGGTTTCACCACTTCCTATATAACCATCTTCCACAAGTATTACCTTTCTGCCTTCCTGTGTGAGACAATAAGCGATACTTATTCCCGCCAGCCCTCCGCCAACTATCACAATATCTGTTTCCAGATCTTCTGTTAATGGTTTAAATACAATGGGAGAAACGGAATCTGTCCAGTTACTGATGTTTTTTCCTGAAGTAATGTTCCCATCCTCCGAAATATTTTCTTTCCTGTTCATATTTTTAGGTTTAAAATTAAACCCGATAAAAAATATATGCCAGAATTTTTTAGTCAAAGAAATTTTCCCATAAAATCTACCAGAGGCTGCACGCCTTCATGTTGAGTCTTTCGAAAATATGTAGGGAGCCTTGAATATTGAAATTGTTATTAATGCTACAAACCTGAGTTCGATTGTAAATTTTGGCTATAGTCTCTAAAACAATGACAAATTCTCTTTCAGGAAAATGCCGCGTTAGGGATTGCAGCGTAAATCCTTCCCCCCGCTTTTTAGCGGGGGGAAGATTGAAGCGGAAAGCCCGCCCCTTTCTTGTTTAAGAAAGGGAAACGCCCATAGATGTATGATTATTGAAAAAAGATATCTTTTGATGTTTAAAAATAAAGTTTTATCTTTATTACTCGATTTTGTCTCAGAAATAAGGTTTAACCTATTGAAGATAAAGTTTTAAATAAATTCCAAGTACTTCTAAAATCCAGCTCATGAAGCATTTTACTTCCTCAAAAAGAATTTTATTATTAAGTTTTATTTGCTGCTCACTGCAGTTTGCAACGTCTGTAAAGGCACAGGACAACGTTGGTATTGGTACTAATACACCCAATGCCAGTGCAATTTTAGAATTGCTCTCTACCAATAAAGGAATGTTAGTGCCGCGGATGAACACTATAGGAATGACTTCTATTCCGAGCCCGGCAAATTCATTATTAGTATATAACACTGATTCTATGTGTTATTTTTTTTATCGGTTACCAAATCTTACCTGGGTATCTTTATGTAATTCTGGATCGGGTGGTTCCGGCACTAATGGTGCAACAGGAAGTACCGGCCCTACAGGTGTTGCCGGTGCAACAGGAAGTACAGGTTCAACAGGCAGTACAGGTGCAGCAGGCTCTGATTTAGGCACTCACTGGACAATTACAGGTAATGCCGGAACAGTAGCCGGTACAAATTTTATCGGAACCACTGATGCTGCTGATTTTGTTACCAAAACAAATGGTTCTTTACCCGCCAACGAACGTATGCGGGTTTTATCGGCCGGTAATGTAATTGTAAATAATACTACTCTTGGTGTTAATACCGGTGATGTGTTCTCTGTTTATAGTAATGGTACAACCAATGGAAGTACAACAAACACAAGCACTATAGGGAGTTCTGCAATTAATGGGTATAGCTCTGGAGCTGGTAACGGAATTTTTGGACTCAATACTGGAACGGGAACCGGTGTTTACGGATTGAATACAGCCATTAAGGTTGGGGTTGAAGGTGATGTTTTCAACATTATACCTCAATCAATATCAGCGGGAACAAGTATGGGTGTATTTGGTTATAACAACTCTGTTCCTGGCGTATCGGCTTATTCGGTGGGAGTTTTGGGTAGTTCCGTAGCAACTACAGGTCCTACGGATGGTGTGTATGGAAGAGCCGCTTCAGCTACAGGGTATGGAACAACAGGATTTAATTCCAATGCTTCAGGAACAGGAGTGGTTGGGATAGGGAATAATCTTCCCGGTAATATTTTAACAGGCGGAAGCGGAGGGGCATTCACAGGTTTGGATTGGGGCGCTTATATCATAAACACTTCAACGGCCACAAGTGGAGCTATATATACCAACAATGGAGGAGTGATCAACCGTTATAATTTTTATAACGGAACTCAATATAAAATAAACGGTACAGGTACTGTTTCAACCACGGTGAAAGATGTTAATGGTAACAATGTGGTAATGCATTGTCCGGAAAGTCCGGAGATCTATTTTTCAGATTATGGCGAAGGGCAGCTTGTTAATGGTAAAGCGCATATTGACCTGGACCCTACTTTTGCAAAAAATGTTACTGTAAATTCCAAGCACCCGCTACGTATCTATACCCAGTTGGAAGGGGATTGTAATGGAGTTTACATCACAAATAAAACGACTTCAGGGTTTGATGTAATAGAACTTAAAGGTGGAGCTTCAAATACCCATTTTCAGTGGCATGTCGTTTGTAATGCTGCTGATCAGGAGGTTGCTCCCGGAAAAATTTCTAAGAATGCAGATGTCAGATTTGAACCTGCTCCACTTCCGGAAGAAACAAAAACACGAGTGCATCAGCCAACCGGTATAGAGCCTAAAAAATCTAAGAACTAATTAATAAACATTGTTGGTGTGCTAAAATAAATTTATGAAACCGTGCGTGAGGAATGAACAAACGCGATGCCGGGTTGCTAGTGTGGAGGAATCGTTTGTTCTTGATTTTTTGTTTCTTTTGTATCAAGACTCTCTCGTC
>JAZKBX010000137.1:0-1719 GCA_040388455.1 Bacteroidota bacterium | reverse complement strand
TGAAGTATACAATTATTTTTAATTAAATCCACCAACTATTTTTTGCACCATTACCTTTGAACAAAAGGATCTTTCGGGCTTTGCGCCTTCACGGTAAAAAAATTAACTTACCATTTTTGCCTTCCACAACTCAGGAACAGCAATTGTTTCATTGGTTTTGTAATTAAAACATACTATAACAGCTAAACCTTTTGCGGCTTCTACTTCCACACCATTTATCACCCTCACAATGTTACAACTCATATCAAAACTTTTTGAGCCCAGGCGGGATACCCAGGTGTAAACAAAAACTTTGTCTGTCAACAAAATCGGTTGTTTGTATTCCATTTCAATTTTTGCCAGGATCACTCCTTCGTTCACCCAGTCGATCTTTACTCCTTCTTCCGAAAGAGCTTCAAAATACGTTAAACGAGCTAATTCAAAATAGGTGATATAGTTGGCATTGTTCACATGCCCCATCATATCAATGTCTTTAAAGCGGATCTGGACTTGTGTTTTTTGTTTGAATGGTGTCATAGGTTACGAATAACGGATTGTTTAATTTTTTTATTTGCCTACTGTTAAATTGCTAAATTGTTGAAATTATCTAATCCAGTGCCTCATACACCGAATTATTACTCTTGAATTCAGGAACCAATAATTTCATTTTTTTAACGATCAGTTTATTATCCTGCTTATCAAAAAGAGCAATTAATTCATTAACAGTACTTGTTATTTCATCAAAATTATATTCTTTTACCTGCGCCACCATTATTTGTTTATGATGCGTAGGCAATGTGTTTTCATGATCTGCGAGCAACTCTTCGTAAAGCTTTTCCCCTGGGCGTAATCCGGTATAGGTGATGCTGATATCTTTATCTAAAACCAATCCAGATAGCTTGATCATCTTCATTGCCAGATCAACAATTTTAATTGATTGCCCCATATCAAAAATAAATATTTCTGAACCTTTGCCCATTGCACCAGCTTCCAATACGAGTTGACAGGCTTCAGGAATGGTCATAAAATATCGTGTAATATCAGGATGAGTAATGGTGACCGGTCCACCGTTTTCAATCTGTTGACGAAAACGCGGTATCACTGAACCGCTCGATCCAAGTACATTTCCAAATCGGGTAGTAATAAATTTAGTGTTTGATACTTTACTAAGAGATTGCGTGTAAATTTCAGCGATACGCTTACTTGCTCCCATCACATTTGTGGGATTTACGGCTTTATCGGTTGAAACCATTACAAACCTTTCCACCTTATGTTCAACCGATAGATCAGCCAGTGTTTTTGTACCTAGTACATTGGTTAAAATAGATTCAGATGGATTGTTTTCCATCATTGGAACATGTTTGTAAGCAGCTGCATGAAAAACAATTTGCGGCTTAAATGTACGAAACACATTATCCATGCGCTCTTTGTTACGGATATCGCCCATTACCACTTCATAGGATTGCTCCTTATGTTTATCATACAACTCCAATTCCATATCATACAAAGGAGATTCGGCCTGATCAACTAAAATAATTTTTTTGGGCCGGAAAGGGATTAACTGTCGAACAATTTCGCTTCCAATACTACCGGCAGCTCCGGTCACCAAAATAACTTTCCCCGTTAATTGTTTTTGAATATCTTCTTTATCCAATAGAATTGGATCACGACCTAGCAGTTCTTCGATCTGCACTTTTTTAATTTGCTTAAAACTCAACTCGCCATTGATCCAATTGGTAA
>JAZKBX010000136.1:1531-4954 GCA_040388455.1 Bacteroidota bacterium | reverse complement strand
CCTGAAAAGGCTGTACCTACTATTTCGGAATGGATATTTAAATTTGATTTTAAGTTGCGCATCAAAAAAAGTCGTTCTACAAAACTCGGAGATTATCGCCCACCATTTAATGGAGAAAATCATTTGATCACCATTAATTATGATATGAATAAGTATGCATTTTTAATTACGCTTGTTCATGAAATTGCTCATTTATCCAATTACAATAAAAACAAAAATTCGGTGAAGCCACATGGAGAAGAGTGGAAACTTCATTATAAATTGTTGATGCAGCAATTTTTAATTCCCGATATCTTTCCCGTTGATGTAATAACAGCATTACGTAAATACATGAATAATCCTGCGGCTTCGAGCTGCTCAGACATTAATTTGTTACGCATATTAAAAAGATATGACATCCGCCAGGATACCGTTTTATTAGAGGAGTTGCCAATGGGAACTACTTTTCAGTACAATAAAAGCCGCAATTTTATAAAAGGGGAGCAGGTTCGAAAACGTTTTAAATGCAAAGAACTTAGCACCAACCGGATGTTTTTATTTAACCCACTTACCGAAGTAACGGTAATTAGCTGATTTACCGAATTTTTCTGCCTTTTAACTAAAAAACATTCAACAAATAGGCATAACTAGCAGGGTTTTTCTTAAATTTGTTTTTCAGCACAAAAAATAAAAAAATTATTTAAAACATTTTGAATGAGCGCTACTTTATTAGATAAAAACAATAATTTGATTGTATCAAAACTTGCCGAAAATATTATTGGATCAGAAATTATAAAACTGGCAGCCGAAGTAAATGAAAAAATAAAAAAAGGAGAGAAAATATACAACCTCACTATTGGTGATTTTAATCCAAAAGTATTTCCCATTCCTGCTGAATTAAAACAAGCTATTATCGCTGCTTATGAAGATGATCAGACCAATTATCCGGCAGCTGATGGTATGCTGGAATTGCGCCAGGCAGTTTCAAAACTATTGAAAGAGCGGGGTAATTTGGATTTCAAAACAGATGAGATCGTAATTGCAGGTGGAGCCCGACCAATTATTTATGCGATATTCCGTGCTTTAGTTGATGCTGGTGATACAGTGGTGTTCCCGGTACCATCATGGAACAACAATCACTATACCTATTTGAATAACGCAAAACAGGTATTCCTTGAAACATCACCATCTACTAATTTTATGCCTACTGCTGCTGATCTAAAGCCTCATATCAGTTCGGCAAATTTAATAGCACTGTGTTCTCCTTTAAATCCAACCGGTACAACCTTCCGCAAAAAAGATCTGGAAGAGATCTGTGATCTGATTTTGGCAGAAAATAGTTTACGCGCTGTTAAAGGAACCAAGCCTGTATATTTGATGTATGACCAGATCTATTGGGCACTTACACATGGAGTTACCAAACATTATGACCCTGTAAGCCTTCGCCCTGAGATGAAAAACTATACCGTTTTTGTGGATGGTATTTCAAAGTCCTTAGCTGCAACGGGTGTTCGTGTAGGCTGGGCAATGGGACCTAAAAAGATCATTGAAAAAATAAAATTAATTTTAACACATGTTGGTGCATGGGCACCAAAAGCAGAGCAGGTAGCGACTGCGGCCTACCTGAATAATTTAGAAAATTACGATACGTTTTTGGGTGATATAAAAACAAAGATCAATGATCGTTTAGTTGGTTTTTACAAAGGATTTCAAAGTTTAAAAGAGGAAGGTTTTCATGTGGATGCAATTACTCCGGAAGCAGCAATTTATTTGACAGTACAGTTTGCTTTACATGGACAAAAAACAAGTGATGGGAAGGTTTTAAAAACCACTCAGGATGTCACCAAATATATTCTGGATGAAGGAAAAGTTGCTTTGGTTCCTTTTTATGCATTTGGAGCATCACCTGATTCAAACTGGTACCGCCTTTCGGTAGGGACTTGTAAGCTGGAGGATGTAGAAGGTGTGATCGGGAATTTACGTTTGGCTCTTAAAAAATTAAGTTAGAACTTCAACGAATTAAATCGAATAACTAATAGTCAGTACAATTCGCTATTCGTGAAGATTCGCTATTCGTTGAAACAAAAAAAGAATATGAAAAATAATTATTGTGTGATAATGGCGGGTGGCATAGGAAGCCGCTTCTGGCCAATGAGCAGAACTGCACATCCAAAGCAGTTCATGGATATTTTAGGTACAGGCCAAACGCTATTGCAACAAACATACAACCGTTTCTTACGCCTTTGCCCAAAAGAAAATATTTATATTGTTACCAACGACTCTTATGTTGACCTGGTGAAAGAGCAGATCCCCGGAATTGCTGATGCTTCTATTTTAAGTGAACCAATGCGCAAAAACACTGCACCTTGTGTTGCTTATGCCTGCTACAAAATAGCGCAGATGAACCCCGATGCTGTTACCGTAATTGCACCTTCGGATCATTTAATTACCAAAGAAGATACTTTTGTAAAAGCGATCAAATCCTGCTTTAAAAAAGCGGCAAAAGAAGATTGCCTTGTAACACTTGGTATACGGCCAAGCAGACCTGACACAGGTTATGGATATATCCAATTTGTAGAATCAGAAGCGAATGAGAGTGATACCCGTATTAAAAAAGTAAAAACATTTACTGAAAAACCAGATCTGGAAATGGCCAAGTTCTTCTTACAAAGTGGCGATTTCCTTTGGAATTCAGGCATTTTTGTATGGAGTGTAAAAAGTGTTATCAAAGCGTTTGAAACGCATTCACCTGAAATGGCCACTCTTTTTAAAGAAGGAAATCCTTTTTACAATACCCCTCAGGAAGTTGAATTTATTGCTAATGCTTATACCCGTTGCAAAAATATTTCAATAGATTACGCTATCATGGAAAAAGCCGAAAACGTTTATGTACGCGCTTCTGTGATCGGCTGGAGTGATTTGGGTACATGGGGATCGTTATACGATCATATTAAATGTGATGAAGACAAAAATGCGATAGTTGGTAAAAATGTAATAAACTACAATTCTAAAAATTGTATCGTAAATGTTCCAAAAGACAAACTGGTTATTCTGCAAGGCCTGGATGGCTATATTGTAGTAGAATCGGATGGTATATTATTGATCTGCAAAAAAGAGGATGAACAGCAGATAAAGACTTTTGTGAACGATGTGAAAATAACTAAAGGGGACAAGTTTATTTAAAATTGAGTTCTATTCAGCCTCATTTTTTTACCACTAAGGCACAAAGAACACTAAGATTCACAAAGGTAAATTTTTAAGCACAACTAATATTATTGTAAACAGCACTGATATAAAGATTGTTTAATTTATATTCTCTACTTTTTCTTAGTGTTTTTTTTGTGTTCTTAGTGCCTGAGTGGTGAACTTCCTTTTTTATTATAATAGCTGAATACCCAAAAATTAATAATCACTATAGTCCTTATTCTTTTTTCCGGTATACGC
>JAZKBX010000136.1:0-1431 GCA_040388455.1 Bacteroidota bacterium | reverse complement strand
GAATACCCAAAAATTAATAATCACTATAGTCCTTATTCTTTTTTCCGGTATACGCACCGGAAAAATACAGAATAAACCTTAACCCGATCATACTCTGTTCCTGATTCCAATCAATAAAAAGGCTGGCTCCCATTCCCACATCATAGGTTATTTTTTTTATAATTTCACCCTGAATATATAAGCCGGGCTGATTAAAAGTTCTCTTAACATATTTTGTAGAATCAACTAAGGTAACCTGATTACCTGATGAATAGGAAACACCTAAGAACGCTGCAAAATGATAATCTTTGTCTTCAAAACGTTTGCCATACCCTAAATGCACTTGATAGTTATTATAAGAGCCAAATCGCTCACCGGAAAGCAGTATCCCTGATTGAAAATAATTTTTTTTGATATGGAAATTAAAATCAAGGCCGCCTGCAAAACCCAGTTCACGTTTATAGGTTAAATTTTGTTGCCCTCCTCCACCAATGGTCAACCAATTATTATAGTACTGGAATTTTTTATTATCGACCACAAAAATACTGTCGGGAGAATCGGTTTTTTTTTTGCTTTTTGTGGATGCCGTTTTTTTGTCATCCACCACTTTGTAGCGCTTACCATTAATAATTATTTCCTCCGAAGCTTTGGAGGTGTCTGTTTGTGCGCAAATATGATTGGCACTCAGAATGCGTACAATGCAGAAAAGAAATAATATGAAAAACTTTTTTTTCAATGGAATTATTTAAAAAATAGAAAGGGATGATTTTTTTAGGCAGATTATGTTTTCGACTTTGAGCCCTTCAACCACAAGTAAATAGGGGTGTTTATATGCTATACAAGTTTGAAAACGTATTGATTTATAAACCTGACAGGGTTTAAAACCCTGTCAGGGATTGGTGTTTTATTTCATTGAACCACACATCTCTTCCGGTTTCACCCAAAGATCGAATTGTTCGTTGGTTAAGAGACCTAAGCCAACAGCGGCTTCACGTAGGGTTTTATTTTCTTTGTGTGCCTTCTTTGCAATTTTAGCGGCATTTTCATAACCAACATGTGTATTCAAAGCGGTAACCAACATTAATGAATTTTCAAGATGTTGTTTCAACACCGGTAAATTAGGTTCAATTCCAACAGCACAATTATCATTAAAGGAAACGCATGCATCACCTATTAAACGTGCAGATTGCAATACATTTGCTGCGATCAATGGTTTGAATACATTCAATTCAAAATGTCCGCTTAAACCACCTATTGACACTGCAACATCATTCCCCATAACCTGGGCACATACCATCGTTAATGCTTCAGGTTGAGTTGGATTTACTTTACCGGGCATAATAGACGATCCCGGCTCATTATCAGGAATAACAATTTCCCCGATTCCGCAACGTGGTCCTGAACTTAACATACGTACATCATTTGCAATTTTCATTAATGCAACTGCAGAAC
>JAZKBX010000135.1:0-9404 GCA_040388455.1 Bacteroidota bacterium | reverse complement strand
CAAATCCTTCCTTTAATTCATCTACCATATCGTAAATGTCTTTAACTACTAATTTGAGTAAATGATTATTCGGATGGGTTGAAAAATATTCTCTTGCGTATTCAACCTTATCTGCATTCAGATCTACTCCCATTGAGGGACATCCCATATCGAGAAAAGGCTTTAGATTTCCAGCTTCACCACAACCGATCTCAAGAACCTGAAAGTCTTTATTCAAGGTAACAAATTCGCTGATAAAAGGAATAACATATTTTTTAGTAGTGTATTCTTGTTCTTTAAAATACATGTCTTTATCAGTATGTCTTTCTTGCATAAAATGTTGTTTTTTTGTTAAAAGATAAGTCTCTCAAAAATATTAGTGATGTCAATTATAAATCGATGCAAAGTCAAGCTGAACTTGTTTCAGCATCTTCGAGATTCCGAAACAATTTCGGAATGATCATTTGGCAAAATAAATTTTTCATTTCAAAACTTTAGAAATGAAATTAGATTTTTATAATTGGTTTGTAAAAATAGTCAATTTATTCAACTAAATTAATTAGCAATGCCCACACTTTAAAATTCTTTTTTTTGTTAATTAAACTGTTCGTAAAATATATTTTCCAGCAGCAGATTTGCCGCCTTTTAATTCGTAATTCGTATAAGTTAAAATTCTTTCATATTTCAATTAAAAAGATATTAAAATGAGTGTATTCGAAATCATTGGCGGAAAAAGATTAAAAGGAGAAATTATTCCTCAAGGGGCTAAAAATGAGGCATTGCAAATATTGTGTGCTGTATTGCTGACTCCCGAAAAAGTGGTAATTAGTAATATTCCGGATATTGTAGATGTAAATAAATTAATTGATCTGTTAAGGGATCTGGGGGTAACCATAGAAAAAACAGGGCATGAAGAATATACGTTTCAGGCAAATAATGTAAATGTAGATTATCTTAATTCCCCTGAATTCAAGAAAAAGGGAGGTAGTTTGCGTGGTTCCATCATGATAGTAGGGCCTTTACTTTCACGTTTTGGTAAAGGATATATTCCAAAACCGGGAGGAGATAAAATTGGCAGAAGAAGGCTGGATACGCACTTTATCGGTTTTCAAAACCTGGGAGCAAAATTTATTTATGATGAAGAGAACGAATTTTATAAAGTAGAAGCTTCTAATTTGAAAGGCTGTTATATGCTTTTGGATGAAGCATCGGTAACAGGTACTGCCAATATTGTGATGGCAGCCGTTCTTGCAAAAGGTGTAACAACCATTTACAATGCCGCTTGTGAGCCTTATGTGCAGCAATTATGCAAAATGCTGAACAGGATGGGAGCAAAAATCACAGGGATCGGTTCTAATTTGTTATACGTAGAAGGCGTTGAGTACCTGGGCGGAACAACACACCGTATGCTGCCGGATATGATCGAAGTAGGAAGTTTCATTGGACTTGCTGCAATGACTCAATCGGAGATCACTATCAAAAACGTGTCGTATGACGAATTGGGGGTGATACCTAGTGTGTTCCAGCGTTTGGGGATTAAATTAGAGCGCAGGGGAGATGATATTTTTATTCCTTCCCAGGAAAGTTATGAGATTGATACTTTTATCGATGGATCTATTTTAACCATTTCAGATGCCATTTGGCCGGGGTTTACTCCCGATCTGTTGAGTATTATATTGGTTGTGGCAACACAGGCAAAAGGAACAGCCCTGATCCATCAAAAAATGTTTGAAAGCCGCTTGTTCTTTGTGGATAAATTGATAGATATGGGGGCGCAGATCATCCTTTGTGATCCACACCGTGCAACAGTTATAGGTTTGAACAGGGAGCACCAGTTAAAAGGCATTTCTATGACCTCGCCCGATATCCGTGCCGGGGTATCGCTTTTAATAGCTGCTCTTTCAGCAAAAGGGAAAAGCACCATTCATAACATAGAGCAGATAGATCGCGGTTATCAGAACATCGACATCCGTTTACAAAAACTTGGCGCAGATATTGTTAGGAAATAATTCAATTCTTGGATCTTTGAAGGCTTTATTGAAATTTAAGGTCGGAAAATCTCAAAAAACAAGTTTAGAATAATTAAATTAATTGTAATATTGTACTCATGAAAAAAATAAACATTTTACTAATTCTGGCAGCTGTATCGGTTACCGGATTCGGATTTATCAAAACCGGCACTAACAATAATGTTATCCAGGAAGCTGCTAAAACAGGAACTGTAGTTGGAATTGAAATTGGAAATAAGGCTCCTGACTTGAAATTTAACAATCCCCAGGGAAAAGAAATTTCACTTTCTTCATTAAAAGGTAAAATAGTGTTGATCGATTTTTGGGCATCCTGGTGTGGTCCTTGTCGTCATGAAAATCCTAATGTAGTGGCTATGTATAATACATATAAAGACACAAAATTCAGTAAAAAAGCCAATGGATTTACAGTATTTGGAGTATCTCTGGATAGTAATAAAGATGCATGGATAAACGCAATAGCAAAAGATGGTTTGGTATGGGAAAACCATGTAAGCGATCTAGCCGGATGGCATTCTAAGGCATCTGCATTATATGCTGTAAATAGTATTCCTGCTGGTTTTTTAATTGATGAGAATGGAATAATAGTTGCAAAAGGAGGAGCTTTACGTGGAGAAGGCTTGGCGAATGAGTTGAAGAAACTGATTAAAGATAAAAACTAATTAAGATTCTAATTTTTTGTATAAAAGACAGGATTCAAAAGAGTTCTGTCTTTTTATATTTTATTTAAGCAGTATTTATGTCAATTTGTCTTGTTTTCCGTTGATGGCAAATAATTTGACTATCAAAACACCAGTTAAAATCATTCTCTTTTTAATGCAAAAGAATTTGGTATTCAAACGAATGAAATCATAACTCTTACAATGGGAGAAAGTAGTATAAAAAAAATAAAAAATATATTTAAAAAAATGAATAAACCAGAGACCGAAAAAGAGGATGATCAGAATCAACCACAAGAAGAGCAACATACAGAGGCGGCCATTCAGTTGATAAATGAAGATAAAATTACTGAATTGCAATCCAAGGTAGATGAATTGAATGATAAATACCTTCGTTTGTATTCAGAGTTTGATAACTTCAGAAAACGTACTGCAAAGGAAAAAATTGAATTGATTCAATCTGCGAGCGAAAATGCTTTTAAAATTATGTTACCCATAGTGGATGATTTTGATCGTGCTATAAAATCAAATTCGGATATTACAGATGCAAAAGTAATTTCTGACGGTGTAAATTTGATTTACAGTAAATTTAAAAGTACACTTTCACAAAAAGGGCTTGAAGAAATGAAATCCATCGGTGAGCCTTTTAATACCGATTTGCATGAAGCCATCACCAATGTGCCGGCACCTTCTGAAGATCTTAAAGGTAAGGTTATTGAAGAGTTGGAGAAAGGGTATATGCTGAATGGTAAAGTGATCCGTTTTGCGAAAGTGGTTATTGGGAGTTAGTTAATAGTTGTTAGTTATGAGTAAAAAGTCATTGGATAATAGCAATGAGCAATTAAATCATTAAAACGATTTGAAAATGTGTAATTTGAAAACAACCTTTTTTATTATCAAATTACCAAATTATCAAATTATCAAATTAATAAAATGTCAAAAAGAGATTATTACGAAATATTAGAAGTTCAAAAGAATTCAAGTGGGGACGAGATAAAAAAGGCATATCGCAAAATGGCGATCAAATTTCATCCCGATAAAAACCCTGGTGATAAAGCTGCAGAGGAAAAATTTAAAGAAGCAGCAGAAGCTTATGAAATATTAAGCAATGCTGAAAAAAAACAACGTTACGATCAATTCGGACATGCCGGAATGGGTGGTAATGCAGGCTATGGCGGAGGCAGAGGAGGTTCCGGTGGATTTGGCGGTATGAATATGGATGACATCTTCAGTCAGTTTGGAGATGTTTTTGGTGGTCATTTTGGTGGTGGTGGCGGAGGCCGCGGAGGAAAGCGCGTTAATCGCGGATCCAATTTGAGAGTGAAAGTGAAAATGACACTTGAAGAAATCGCCAACGGAGTAGAGAAAAAAATTAAAGTAAATAAATACGTTGCTTGTAAGCCATGCAGCGGAAGCGGTGCAAAAGATGGTTCAGCATTTAATACCTGTTCAACTTGTAGAGGAACAGGTCAGGTATCACGTATTACCAATACCATACTTGGTGCAATGCAAACTACAAGCACATGTCCTACTTGTGGTGGCGAAGGACAAAGCATTACTGATAAATGTGTTGTCTGTCATGGTGATGGAATTGTTCGTGACGAAGATGTGATCAATATTAATATACCTGCAGGTGTTGCAGATGGAATGCAGCTTTCGGTAAGTGGAAAAGGTAATATGGGTGCGCGTGGCGGTGTTGCCGGGGATTTAATTATTGTGATCGAAGAGGTGGAGCATGAGTTTTTGAAACGTGATGGTTTGAATTTATTTTACGACCATTTTATTAGTTTTGTTGATGCTGCAATGGGTACACATATTGAAGTACCAACTATTGATGGAAAGGCTAAAATAAAGGTAGATGCGGGTACTCAAAGCGGTAAAGTACTTCGCCTTAAGGCAAAAGGTTTACCTGATATTAATAGTTATTCCCGTGGTGATATTTTGGTGAATATTAACGTATGGACGCCACAACATTTAAGTAAGGATGAAAAGTTGATCTTAGAGGGTTTACGAAATGCTGAAAATTTTAAGCCTAACCCAACTAAAAAAGACCGTGGTTTTTTTGAGAGGATGAAACAATATTTTGAATAACATCATCGTCACTGGTCATTCGTTATTGGTTATTAGGCTGTGGGTAGTTTACACCAATAATTAATAACGAATGCCCAATGACCACTTCCAAATGTCAAATGACTAACTGCCAATGAATATTCTTTCCGCACAAAATATTGTAAAACGTTATTCAAGCCATACTGCCCTGAATGATGTAACAATAGAAATTCCTCAACAAAGTATTTTCGGTTTATTAGGACCTAACGGTGCCGGTAAAACTTCTCTTATTCGTATCATCAATCAAATTACCGGACCCGATAGTGGAGAACTGTTTTTTGAAGGCGAAAAATTATCTCCAAAACATATTGAACAGATTGGTTACTTACCCGAAGAACGCGGACTCTATAAAAAAATGGAGGTTGGCGAACAGGCCCTGTATTTGGCACAATTAAAGGGGATGACAAAAAGTGATGCCAAAATAAAATTAAAATATTGGTTTGAGAAATTTGAGATAGATGCCTGGTGGCATAAAAAAGTAGAAGAACTTTCGAAAGGAATGCAGCAGAAGGTTCAGTTCATTGTAACAGTGATGCATGAACCAAAATTATTGATATTGGATGAGCCTTTTAGCGGTTTCGATCCTATTAATGCCAACCTGATAAAAAATGAAATTTTACATTTAAAAAAACAAGGCTCTACCATTTTATTTTCAACACATAACATGGGGTCGGTTGAAGAGTTGTGTGATAATATTGCCCTTATAAATAAATCGAAAAAAATTCTGGTTGGTCCTGTAAAGGAAATTCGTAAACAATTCAGATCAAATATTTATGAGATCGAATTTACAGGAAATATGATGGGTTTTACCAATTCGTTATGGACACATGGGAAATTGATAGAGCATATTACTGAGGGAGAACATTGTAAAGCCCATGTTCAATTGGCCCCCGGAACAAAATCAAATGAATTATTACATGCCGTGATGCCTGTTGCTGAAATTTATTCCTTTAGAGAAATTATTCCAAGCATGAACGATATTTTTATTGCTAAAGTAAACGAAGAGGTAGTAGTACCCGGCTAAAGTTTTTGTGGCCTAAGTTGATATTTTAATAGTTAAAGCTGCGTTAGGGATTGCAGCGTAAATCCTTTTCTTGTTTAAGAAAAGATTGAAGCGAAAAGCCCGCCACTTTCTTTTTAGAAAGTGGAACGCCCAAATGAATTAATTGATAGAAGACCTTACTATATTTTAAATAAAAAAAGAATACTCAAATCAATTCGTAATAATCGCCATCCATAATTAATGAATAAAATATCTCTCATAATAAAACGTGAATACTTAACAAGGGTTAAGAAAAAATCATTCATCATTATGACAATTCTTGGCCCTGTTTTGATGGCCGGATTGATGATCGTTCCTATCTGGATGGCAACAAAAAAAACAGATAAGCAAGAGATTCAAGTGATTGATGAGAGTTATTTATTTAAAGATCTAATTCCTCAAAAAGAATTTATTGATTTTGATTATCCTGATATCAGCTTTGAAAAGGCGCAAGAAGGCTTTTATGAGTCGGGTTATGATGCAATATTATTTATACCCGATAATATTTTAGAAGGAGGAAAAGCAATAAAATTATTTTATAAAAAACAATTGGGTATTGCTACTGAAGAGTATATCGGTTCTACGATCAGTAAAATGATGTACAATGTTATTTTAGCAAAAAACAAAGTTGATCTGAATACGATAAAAGATGCGGAAGTAAATTCAAGATTCACTGTTATCACTGAAAAATTAGAAGAAACAGGTAAGAGCAAAAAAACAAATACCGGTTTGTTTATGGCAATCGGGATAGGAGGGGGCGTATTGATCTATATGTTTATTTTCCTTTATGGTGTGCAGGTAATGCGGGGTGTAATGGAAGAAAAAACAAGCCGTATTGTGGAAGTGATACTATCATCAGTAAAACCATTTCAGCTGATGATGGGGAAGATATTAGGTGTAGCATTGGTTGGTTTAACGCAGTTTTTATTATGGGTGATTTTAACAATGACTTTGTACAGTGTTGCTACGGTTACCATTTTGAAAAATATTGACATAAAGCAGGTGCAGCAAAAGGAGCAAATAATAAAAGTAGGCGCAGATCTAAAGTATTCTGAAATGAAAAAAATGGACAGACCTAACGTTGTTACTGAAGTTTGGAATGATTTTAAGTCAGTTGATATGGTAACAATCTTTTTGTGTTTCTTATTTTATTTTTTGGCCGGTTATCTTTTGTACAGTGCAATGTTTGCGGCAGTTGGCTCTGCGGTGGATAATGAAGCTGATACCCAGCAATTTATGTTGCCGATAACGATACCACTTATTTTTTCATTTATTATCGCTCAAAATGTGATTCAGGATCCGGAAAGCCCTATGGCTTTTTGGTTTTCAATTATACCTTTAACCTCACCAGTGATCATGATGGTGAGAATGCCCTTCGGAGTTCCAGCCTGGGAGTTGGCGTTATCAATGGGCTTGCTGGTACTTGGTTTTGTTTTTACCACATGGCTTGCCGCTCGTATCTATCGTACCGGCATATTAATGTATGGCAAAAAGGTTACCTGGAAAGAGTTAGGCAAATGGCTTTTTTACAAAGGATAATTAATTGGAGAAGTTGAGATTTATAGAGTTAAAGAATTAATATAAGCGCTAAATCAACTATTTTTTATATCTTCAAATCTCTAAATCGTCAAATCAACAAATCTCTAATTATTATAGATGGATCGCATTGCCGTTATTGATCTGGGAACCAATACATTTAATCTTCTCATTGTTGAAGTAAGTTCGGATAAAACCTATGAACTTGTTTTTCAAACCAAAATTTCTGTAAAGCTTGGTGAAGGAGGAATTAACAAAGGTTTCATTGCACCGCTTCCTTTTAATCGCGGTATTGATGCCCTTAAAGTTCACAAACAAACTATTGAAAAATACAATGTAGGAAAAGTGTATGCTATTGCTACATCGGCTATCAGGGGTGCTTCAAACGGAGCTGAATTTGTTGCCAAAGCAAATGAAGAATGCAATATTGATGTGCAGGTTATTTCAGGTGATAAAGAAGCCGAAACCATTTATTATGGTGTACGTGATGCCGTCAAGATGAGTGACGAAACCTCTTTAATTATTGACATTGGTGGAGGGAGTACTGAATTTATCATTGCGAATAAACATCAAATATTTTGGAAACAAAGTTTTTTATTGGGTGTTGCCCGTTTGCTCGAGATGTTTAACCCTTCCGATCCAATCACTGATAAAGAGAAGCAGGCTTTGGTTGATTATTTGAACCAGGAATTACAACCACTTTTTAATGCTGTTAAGGAATTTCCGGTAACTGAATTAATTGGTTCTTCGGGGTCATTTGATTCAATTGCAGAAATGGTAGCGCATAGATTTTATTCACCTCATATTTTTGATGGTAAAACAGAATTCAGTTTTAATTTAGATGACTGTGCCGCGGTTCATAAAACAATTGTAAAATCAACTCTTGCAGAGCGTTTGCAGATGAAGGGGCTTGTTGCGATGAGAGTGGATATGATCGTTATTTCAAGTATCCTGGTTCATTTTATTCTTAAATCATTTTCAATTCCCCAAATGCGTTTGTCTACTTATTCTTTGAAAGAAGGATTGTTATTTGAAATTATCAATTTAAAAAAATAAGTTATTTTATTCGCAGTAATACTTTTATGAGTCATCAACTATCCGAATCAGTATTGCCAGTTACCCCTGTAAAGCTTATTGACGTTGAAAAGGCAATTGCAAGTAAAAATCCAAAATTATTAAAATTTTTACCTGCTTTTATTCTGAAATACATAAAACGTGTGCTTCATGAGGATGAATTAAATGATGCTAATAATCGTTTTAGCCAGTATTATGAACTGGATTTTGTGGATTGTGCCATAAAGGAATTTGGTGTAAATGTAAAAGTAAAAGGCGAAGAAAATATTCCTAAAGAAGGTGGTGTAATTTTAGCCGCCAATCATCCTCTTGGTGCTTTGGATGGAATTGCTTTTATGAAAG
Source organism: Bacteroidota bacterium (assembly GCA_040388455.1). Classification (GTDB taxonomy): domain Bacteria; phylum Bacteroidota; class Bacteroidia; order 2-12-FULL-35-15; family 2-12-FULL-35-15; genus 2-12-FULL-35-15. The sequence continues at coordinate 636 of JAZKBX010000135.1, read as the reverse complement.
CAGTTGGCGGGCATCGTAAAGACATTCGTTTTTTAGTGAATGATTTGCTAATGGCTATTAAAAATTTCGGAGAGTTATTTATTCCAGTTAATAAACACGGACGTAATTCCGGTGATTATATTGAAACGATAGATAAAGTATATTCCTCATCTAATTGTTTGTTAATATTTCCGGCAGGTTTGGTATCCAGAAGGCAAAAAGGAAAGGTAATAGAAGATCTGGTATGGAAAAAAAGTTTTATTTCAAAGGCAGTTCAAAACAAAAAAAATATAGTTCCTGTGTATATAGAAGGCCGTAATTCCAGCTTTTTTTATAACTTGGCATACTGGCGAAAAAAGATAGGGATTAAGGCGAATATAGAAATGTTTTATCTGGTGGATGAAATGTATAAACAAAATGACAAAACACTTACCTTTATATTCGGTGAGCCCATATCATGGCAAACTTTTACTCCTGATCATCGTGATGAATATTGGGCAGAAAAAGTGAAACGTCATGTTTATGCGTTAAAATCAGGAGATAAATCAAAAATGTTACCTACGGAGGAAGTTCAAAGTTGAAAAGTTCAAAGTATGCAATACAAAAAGGAGCTACTCAACTTTAAACTAAATAACTTTCAAACTTTAAACAAAATAA
>JAZKBX010000134.1:0-10049 GCA_040388455.1 Bacteroidota bacterium | reverse complement strand
CTTTACCCTATAGGTCTTTAGAGCATTTCACCAACTATTTTTTGCTATTATACCTGTTCAAACCAAGGCGCCTTAGCATCCTGGCGGTAAAAATTACCCGTGAATGGTCTCTTTTTTACCATAGTTAGTAATGATGGATGCCTCAAAATCCAACCACTCTTTCCAACGTTTATCGATATCAATATCCTCACCATATTTACGGGCAAACCCTATGAAAATAGTATAATGCCCGGCTTCGCTTATCATCAGATCACGATAAAATTTTGCTAATTCTTTGTCTTTTATATTTTCCGAAAGTATCCGAAAGCGCTCACAGCTACGAGCTTCTATCATAGCAGAGAATAGTAATCGGTCAACTAAAGAGGATTTTCTACTCCCCCCCTTTTGCATGAATTTATACAACTCATTTACATAATTATCTTTGCGTTCAATTCCAAGAACTTGTCCTCTGCTCTTAATTAAATTATGAACCTGTTCAAAATGATCAAGCTCTTCTTTTGCAAGAATAATGAGTGCCGTAACCATTTCGGTATAGTTAGGGTTGTTTACAATCAATGATAAGGCATTGGTTGCAGCCTTTTGCTCACACCAGGCATGATCAGTTAATATTTCATCAATATTGCTTTCTACAATGTTTACCCAATGTGGGTCGGTTGGTAATTTTAATCCTAACATAAATTTATTATTCGAAATTGGTTGATCCTTAATATCGCCTGACAGAGAAAGTTTAATCTACAAATCGTTTCATTAACGGGCCACTCATCATACTGGTGACTAAAGCCATTACCACCAGTGCAACAAACATTTTTGAATCGATCAATCCAACATTCAAAGCCAGAGTACCTAAAATAATTTCCATTGCTCCACGCGCATTTAAACCAAAACCAACGGCTAAAGATTCCCGCTTAGTTAATCCGCCCATATACCCTCCTAATGCAGCCCCAAATACCTTACAGCCTACGGCAAGAAAAAACACCAATAACACTAATGGCAAGTCAAAATTTTCAATAAAATTCACTTTAAATCCAATGGAAACAAAAAATAAGGGTGCAAATACATTGGTTACAAATTGGTGAATAATTTCGCGTTCCCGTTCTTGCAAATGCACACTATCACCAAAAGCGATACCAACTATAAAGGCACCTAAAATTGCATGTAAGCCGATATATTCAGTAAATGCCGCGCCTAAAAAACAAAGCCCTAATGAAATTGAAAGCACACCTCCCGGCCATGATAGCTTTTGTTGGATCCAGGGCAATGTTTTATTAATTACATATCTGCCAATAATTAACATGAACAGACCAAAGCCGAGAATCATACCAATTGTAAACCATATACTGGTAATTTCACCTTGCTGTCCCATTAAACTTAATACAAATGAGAACATGATCCAACCTGTTAAGTCATCAAATATGGCAGCCGCAATAATAACCATACCCACTTTGGTTTTAAATAAATTCAAATCCATTAAAATCCGGGTAATAACAGGCAATGCCGACACCGCCATGGCAATACCGAAAAACAAAGCATAGACTAATTTGTCGGCTTTAAAATTAAAAAAACCGGGAAGAAACCACACAGCTGCAAAACCAAGCCCAAAGGGAATGATCATACTTGTAAAACTTGTATAGACAGCAGTTTTACCTTGCTTTAACATAATTTGTAATTGAACTTCCATCCCGGCAACAAATAAAAGCATGACCACCGCCAAACTGGTAATGCCATCCATTGCGATTTTTGCTGCTCCAACCTTAGGAAAAATAGAAGCACACAAATCAGGATATAAAGACCCAAAAACAGTTGGACCTAAAATAATTCCCAACAAAATTTCTCCCATCACTATAGGCATTTTTATTTTTTTACCAAGCTCCGCGAAAATGCGGGCCAGTATTAAAATACCGCCAATGCTAGCTAGCAAAATTATAATGTCATTATGTACTAATTTCAGCATATAACTTTATACTCTCGAATGAACTATTAATAAATTACAAGGTAAATGAGCCAAAATATATTCAATATCATGGGTAAAGATCCGATCCAAAAAATTCAAATGTGTGTCAGGGGAATTAATTACCAATAGGTCTGCCTTTCTGTCTTTTGCATATTTACTGATGGCATACCCGGGCTTCCCTTTAATACTTTTATTTATTACATTAATGCCTGTTGTGTCACATTTTTCAATTATTGAATGGATACTCTCCTCCATTTCTTCATTCAAATTTTTCTTTATCTCCTTTGCCTCAGGTGCAGTACTGTCATCGGCTATAGCCATGGCTAGCCCTGGTACATTCATTTCGTTAACAATAGTAACATCTCTAACGTTTAGATGTTTAGCAACATAAAAGGCAGTACTGATGGTATGAATAGTTTTAGGATTTTCTACACCATTTACTACAATTTTTTTATACTTACGCAGTTGTTCTGAGGGATTAGTAAGTAACAACACCGAACATTTTGCCTTACGGCTTATGTTCCGGGCAATTGATCCAAGGTAAAATTTAAGTACATTTTCTTTTTCAAGAGCTCCTAATATCAATAGATCAACCATATTGAGTTTACACAATTTTAATATGGTTTCAACTGTATCACCTTCCATCCAGATAACACGGTAATGGCTATCATCCATTCCAACCTGGTTCATAAGTTCATCAAAATGTTGTTCCTTTTCACTTGTTTTTTCGCCTATGTGGATCAGAATTAATGAAGCCTTAAAAGTCTCCGACAAAAGCTTTGCCTCCGCCAATACATGCAGGCAGCGGGGAGAAAAGGAAACAGCTACGGCTATGGTTTCAAAAGGATAAGAAGGACGTTTTTTTAATTTACTTAAATCCATTGGGGTAATAGAAATTGATTTGAATGGTAAAGATATGAAATATCATTGTAAACTATCAGTTGGTACTGAATCTAACTCTTATTTATAACCTGTATAAAGATAATTTAAATACTCTTCAAATTTCATGACGAGAAAAAGGTGGACCACTTTATTGAAAATTTTCTATTTCCTGACTCGAATTAACTTTAAATTAACATTCTGAATTGTCAATAAACACATAAACGGTATTGCAATTGAGCTTTATTTTTTTTGTATATTGGCTAAATATTATCTATTCATCTAAGCATGGTCATATTAATATTTTTTCTTGCTCATTGGTTTTTATCGCTGTTTTGTCAGACATTTTTTTTGCATCGCTATTCCTCTCATAAAATGTTTGCTATGAATGGATTTTGGGAACGTTTTTTTTACTTTTTAACCTTCATCACCCAGGGTGCATCATTTCTAAATCCAAGAGCATACGCTATTATGCACCGTATGCATCATGCCTATAGTGATACAGAAAAGGATCCTCACTCTCCTCATTTTTTTGCTGACGTTTGGCAGATGACAATGAAAACAAAAAATATTTACTTAAACTATGTTAAATACCGTGTGGAACCTGAAAAAGCTTTTCGTGGTAATTACCCTGAATGGAAGTTGTTGGATAAAATTGGCGACATGTGGTTGGTAAGGATTTTATTCATCCTGATCTATGTTTTATTTTATTTGAAATTTGCTGCCGCATGGTGGATGTTCCTATTGTTGCCTGTTCATATTTTTATGGGTCCGATCCATGGCGCCATTGTAAATTGGTGTGGACATAAATACGGATATTCAAATTATAACAATGAAGATCATAGTAAGAACACACTACCAATAGATATTTTTTTGATGGGTGAACTGATGCAGAACAACCATCATAAAAGCCCTAACAGCATCAATTTTGCTAAGAAATGGTATGAGTTTGACCCAACATTCCCCGTTATTATATTTTTGAATCGAATAGGTATAATTAAAATACGAAAATCATGAACCAGCTTTTACTTCTTCCTCTAATAGGATTTGTAGCCGTTAGTATAATAATGATATTAGTATGGTTTTGGGCCATAAAAATTAATAATGCAGGTATAGTGGATATCTTCTGGGCTTATAATTTCCCGGTCATTGCAATAATTTACTTTTTTTTAGGGGAAGGGTTTTATGATCGGAAACTCATTGTATTAATAATGGTTTGTGTATGGGGCGCAAGGCTCGGAACATATTTATTTGTACGTGTTTTAGGTCACATTAAAGAGGAAGATGGTCGATATAAACAACTTAGGATTGAATGGGCTCCAAAAGCAAACACCAAGTTTTTCTGGTTCTTTCAAATGCAGGCATTTTCAAATGTTTTTTTATCCATCCCATTTTTATTAGCCTCCATAAATCCTAATCCGGAATTTAGTTTGATGGAAAAAATAGGCACGCTTTTGTGGCTCGTTTCTATCTGTGGGGAAACATTGGCCGACAGACAGCTACAAGAATTTAAAAAAAATCCCGCCAATAAAGGAAAAGTATGTAATGCAGGATTATGGAATTATTCAAGACATCCGAATTACTTTTTTGAATGGATGATTTGGGTTAGCTATTTCATTTTCACCCTTTCATCCCCATACGGATGGATCTCAATTATTTGTCCTCTTTCAATACTTTTTTTATTATTTAAGGTAACAGGCATACCGCTAACAGAAGAGCAAGCCTTACGTTCCAAAGGAGATGCATATAAGAAGTACCAGCTTACCACAAGCGCATTTGTTCCTTGGTTTAAAAAAAAATCAAGCAATTAAATCGGTAGGCAAGTATATAATTAAAATCTTAATCGAAAAACCCTAAATCATAAATTAAGAAATGTGGTATAATTCACTATTAGAGAAAAACAAGATCCCTGATATACTCATTCGAAAAGGTATTCGCAGCTTACTTAAACAACGTCTTAACCAGGAAAACAAAGGCAATACTGAAACACAGCAGACTCATATTATGAAATTGATAGAGGAATTAAAAAACTCTCCAATTGCCGTAAATACTGTTGATGCGAATGAACAACATTATGAGGTTCCTACAAAATTTTATCAATACTGCCTTGGTAAACACTTGAAATATAGCAGCGGCTATTGGAAAGATGGCGTTACGGATATTGATACTTCAGAAAAAGATATGCTGGAACTTACCTGCCAGAGAGCTGAATTACTGGACGGGCAAAACGTATTGGAATTGGGTTGCGGATGGGGTTCTTTATCTCTTTTTATGGCATCCCGCTTTCCAAAAAGCAGCTTTACTGTGGTTTCAAATTCCCGAACACAAAAACTACACATTGACGAACAAGCCATCAACAGGGGGATTAAAAACCTTACCGTAGTTACTGCTGACATTAATGTATTTAATATTGATGGAATCTTTGATAGAATTGTTTCGGTGGAAATGTTTGAACACATGCGTAATTATCAAAAATTAATGCAAAAAGCTTCAGGATTTTTAAAGGCAGATGGAAAACTTTTTGTTCACATTTTTACTCATAAAGAATATGCCTATAAATTTGAAGTAATAGATGAAAGCGACTGGATGAGTAAATACTTTTTCACCGGAGGAATTATGCCCAGTGATCATCTATTACTGTATTTTAATGAAAACATGAGTATTGAACAACACTGGCATGTAAATGGGATCCATTATAGTAAAACATCTGAAGCATGGCTCAGGAATATGGATAAACATAAGAAAGAAATAATGCCGATGTTTGAAACTACCTATGGCAAAGAGCAAGCTTTAAAATGGTGGGTATATTGGAGGATATTTTACATGTCATGTGCCGAATTATGGCGATATAACGATGGCAATGAATGGATGGTAAGCCATTACCTATTTAAGAAAAAATGATTTTGTATTATACCTATTAAAATTATTCATACAATAACAAAACATACAGATTAAAGCATTTTTGACAGTACACTATATTAATTCGGTTGTTCCAAAACCAACTATTTAAAAATATTTTGTCATTATAAAATCAAAATGGAAAAATTAGCTATCATCGGAACAGGAGTTGCCGGAATGGGTTGTGGACATTTCCTTCACAAAAAATACGATATTACTTTTTTTGAACAAAACGATTATATCGGAGGACACACCAACACTGTTACTATTGATGAAGATGGGCAGCCAATATTTATTGACACAGGGTTCATGGTCTTCAACTATGCTACCTATCCGCATCTATGTAATTTATTTGAACAAATAAAAGCACCGATAAAAAAATCAAGTATGTCGTTTAGCGTTCAACATCTTGAAAGCGGTCTGGAATACTGTGGTTCAGGTTTGGATGGTTTATTTGCTCAACGAAAAAATATTTTTAATGTACGATACATAAAAATGTTAATGGAAATAACCCGTTTCAACAGGGAGAGTATTAAAATTTTAGAAAACCCTAAATACGCGGACTATACATTAGGCCAATTCATCAAGGAATTTAATTACAGTGACGATATGCTTTGGAAATATTTAGTTCCTATGGGATCAGCTGTATGGTCTACTCCAATGGAGCTAATGCTTGACTTTTCAGCGATATCATTAATTAAGTTTTTTCAAAACCATGGGTTCTTAGGCATGAATACGCAGCACCAATGGTATACATTGCATAATGGAAGCCAGGCCTACCGGGAATTATTAATAAAACCTTTTAAGGATAAAATAAAAACGAACAACGCGGTTTTAAAAGTAGTTCGGAACGATAACAAAGCGCGTGTGCATTCTGCTGATGGTGCAACCAGGGAATTTGATAAAGTTATTTTCGCATCCCATGCCGATCAGACTTTGCGCATGATAGAACAGCCAACAGCAGATGAAAAACGTTTATTGTCTCCATTTAAGTATCAAACAAACAGTTCTACAATTCATACTGATGAATCAATAATGCCTAAGAACAAAAAGGTATGGAGCAGTTGGAATTACAGGATTGAAAATAAAAACGGAATACAAATTCCAACTACCATATACTGGATGAATAGTTTACAACAGGTTTCAAAAAATAAAAACTACTTTGTATCAATCAACGCATTACCTGATAGTATTGATAAGAATAAAATTTTAAAAGTTATTGACTACGAGCATCCCTTATTTGATGTTGCAACAAAACAAGCGCAAAAAGAATTGCATAAATTAAACGAGCAAGGCCCGTTATATTTTTGCGGAAGTTATTTCAAATATGGTTTTCATGAAGATGCATTTGCTTCGGCTGTTGAACTCTGCAAAGCTTTATAAATATTGATGTATAAATCAGTATAATTGTAAAAATGGCAAAAGTTAGAGAATGATTTTTAACTTTGATGTAATGCATTTTAATATAAGACGATCTACTTTCCCCATTAAATTATGCTGAACTCTTGCCTTTATAAGTGTACCGTAATGCATAATCGTTTGGAACCTAAACAACACAGGTTCCATTACAATATATTTATGTTCTACATCGACTTAGATGAGATTGATATACTTAACCAAAGGCTTTGGATGATGAGTCGAAATCGATTTAACTTTTTCAGTTTTAAGGATAGTGAACATTTGCAATTGCCACGCGAAAATCCTGATAAATCAAAAAACGTTAAACAGCACATTACCGATTATCTTCAGCAAAATGGCATTACTATTGGCAATGGAAAAATCAAACTACTTACTAACCTGAATGTATTAGGCTATAATTTCAATCCGGTTTCATTTTATTATTGTTTTGATGCCAATAACTCACCACTATGCGTAGTAGCTGAAATTGGAAATACATTTGGTGAAATAAAACCATTTTTTTTGGGTGAAAACAATTTGACCTCAAACAAATTTCATCTGAATACAACTAAATACTTTTACGTTTCTCCCTTTATCGATCATGATACTAATTTTGATTTTAATTTGGAGATCCCTGATCATAAGTTGAATATTAGGATTGATGATTATAAGAACGAAAAACGTTTTTTCATAAGCACATTAACGGGAGTACGTGAGCCTGTAAGCAATTTTAATTTAATAAAGTATAGCATTCGTTTTCCATTTATTACGTTAAAAATTATAACTTTGATACATTGGAATGCTATAAAACTCTGGCTAAAAAAAATACCTTATCGCAAAAAATCAGCCGATCAGGAATTGCAGCGGGATGCTTATAGAAAGTATAATTAGGATTAAAAAAGGAGAGAATAAAAAAAGTGTTTTTTCAATTGAAGATTTCTTAAATTAAATTTAATTCGTATTTCATACTAGTATTTCCAGGGAATATGCCACAAACTGCAACCTCAACAATCAAACGCAATTTTTATGAGAAAGTAATTATTGAATTGCTTTCAAAAATGAATCAGGGAACCCTAAATCTGATCCTGCCAAATGGAGAGTTAGTGAAGATCGGTAATGGGCTCAACGAAATTGTTGCAACTATTGAAGTGAAAAATAATTATTTTTTCAAACGCTGTGTTTTATATGGTGATATCGGATTTGGCGAAGCGTATGTAGATGGAGATTGGGAAACGGATAATATTTCGAATGTAATTAAATGGATCTTATTAAATGTTGATAATGCACCAACAGCATCCGGAAGCCAGGCGCAAGCCTTTGCACTAAACATATTAAAGTTTTTCAATACAATTTATCACAAAAAAAGGGCTAACAGTATAAATGGCTCCAGAAAAAACATTTCTGAACATTATGATCTGGACAATAATTTCTTTGGCCTCTTCCTCGACCCTACCATGACCTATTCCTGCGCTTATTTTAAAAAAGAGGGAATGAGTTTGCAGGAAGCACAAATAGAAAAATACGAAAGACTTTGTGAGCAATTGAAATTAAAACCAACCGACCATGTTCTTGAAATAGGAAGCGGATGGGGTCAGAATGCGATCCATATAGCAAGGCAATATGGCTGCAAAGTAACAACAGTAACTATTTCGGAAGAGCAATATAAACTTACTAAAGAACGGGTAGAAAAAGAAAAACTCACCGATAAAATAAATATTTTACTAAAAGATTATCGCCTTATTGAAGGTAAATTCGATAAAATTGTTTCCATTGAAATGTTAGAAGCGGTAGGCCATAAATTTTTGGAAGTTTATTTTAAAAAATGTAATGACTTACTTAAAAAGGACGGTATCCTTGCTATCCAGGTAATTACTTGCCCGGATTCCAGGTACGAAAGTTTACGAAATGGAGTAGATTGGATTCAAAAACATATTTTCCCTGGCTCTTTATTACCCTCTGTGAGTAGTATCAATAAAGCAATAAATAATACTTCCGATATGACCTTGGTTGATCTGAAAGATATGGGATTGCATTATGCACGCACTTTATCGGCATGGCAAAAAGAATTTAATCAGCAATTATCTGAAGTTAAAAAAATGGGCTTTGATGAGCGTTTTATACGCAAATGGAATTATTATTTCAGCTATTGTGAAGCTGCATTTGAAATGCGTAACATCCATGTAATGCAAATGGTATATGCCCGACCAAATAATACAAATCGTTAATAGTTAGCGATATTTTACAAGTAAATCCTGATCAACAGCCTATCTCAGCAACTGTACAAATCCCTTTGTATTTGTTTCTGTACCATCATTCGCCATTCCGGTAAGTACATAAAAGTAAACCCCTACTTTACAAGGAAGCCCGCTTGTTGTGCGCCCATTCCAGCCCTCATTTAGTTTTGTTAATTCATTTACTAGAATACCCCAACGGTCATATATTTTACAATTAATTGTTGCCATATTTTGAGATGCAATTTTAAAAATATCATTTACGCCATCATCATTAGGCGAAAACACTGTAGGTACAGTAAGAGCACCTGTAGTTAAAGGCAACGGAGGCTGTGCAATAAGTCGAAATACTGCAATCACTGTATCTTGCTGAGTAAAAGAAACAGACACTGAATCAACTAAAGTGGAAGGTAAAAGTGTATGATTTTGAATTTCCCAATGATCGAATAAATACCCTGCATTTGCGCTGGCTCTGAAAATAGTTTGCATACCACCAAAATATGGGGCCTGAAACATATAGGCCGAAGGTGTTATACTGTTGACCTTAACGTTACCACCTCCCGCAGGGACTACATCAACAGATATAGGATAAGGACCTGATAATGAATAACAGTCAACAAGCCCCTGTGTCATTGCGTTACAGCGAGTACTGATGTCAGTTCTAAATGAAGCCGCATTCGCCTGCCAGGTAC
>JAZKBX010000133.1:1948-9793 GCA_040388455.1 Bacteroidota bacterium | reverse complement strand
ATAGGAAAAGGAATTGCCTCTAAAATCAATGAGTTGCAGACCACTCAAAATTTGAAAGAACTGAACCAAATGATATCAATAACTCCTGCAGGAGTTATTGATATGATGGGGATCAAAGGCATTGGGCCCAAAAAAGTTGGACAGCTTTGGCGAGAATTAGAAATTGAAAGTATTGGTGAGTTGCTTTATGCATGTAATGAAAACAGGTTAATTGCTTTAAAAGGGTTCGGATTAAAAACACAAGCAGAAGTAAAAAAGCAAATTGAATTTCATCAATCCAACAAAGGCAAATTCCATTATGCTGCGGTAGAAGGGTTTGCCCTGATGCTGGTAGATGTGCTAAAAGAAAAATATCAAACTCAATTAGTTTCACTAACCGGTGAAATGCGGAGGAAATGTGAAATAATTGATAAAATTGAGATCTTAATTGCTTCGGAAGGTCATGTAAATATTGATGAAATAGAAAATAAGGCGCAAGTAAAAATAGAAATTATAGTTTGCTCAGAAAGTGAATTTCACAATAAACTTTTTGAAACTACGGCAACATTAAATCATTTGTCGCAAATTTCATATCAACCGACTTCACACTATACTTCAGAGAAAGAAATTTATGCTTCCCTTGAGCTAAAATATATAGAGCCTGAATTACGTGAAGGTATGAATGAAGTGAATTTGGCACGAGAAAATAAAATTCCAACATTAATAGAGGTTTCAGATCTGCGGGGTATTCTTCACAATCATAGTACGTATAGTGATGGACTTAACACCCTTGAAGACATGGCGATTTATTGTAAGGAGCTTGGATACGAGTATCTGGGGATCTGTGATCATTCACAATCGGCTTTTTACGCAGAAGGATTAAAACCTGAACGGGTTATTAAACAACAATTGGAAATTGATGAATTAAATAAAAAACTTTTTCCTTTTAAAATTTTTAAAGGCATTGAAAGTGATATTTTAAATGATGGTTCATTGGATTATCCGGAAGATATTTTAAAAACATTTGATTTTATTGTTGCATCGGTGCATTCTAATTTAAAAATGGCTGAAGAAAAGGCGACTGCACGTTTAATAAAAGCCATTGAAAACCCATATACTACCATATTAGGGCATCCTACCGGGCGATTGTTATTATCACGTCCAGGGTATCCGATTGATCATAAAAAAATAATTGATGCCTGTGCTGCTAATGGAGTAATTATTGAATTGAATGCACATCCTTATCGTTTGGATATTGATTGGCGTTGGATTCCGTATTGTTTAGAAAAGGGAGTAATGATCTCAATAAATCCTGATGCACACACAAAACAAGGGTATCATGATATGTACTACGGAACCTGCGTTGCACGGAAAGGAATCTTATCAAAGCAAATGTGTTTTAATTCGTTGAAGAGAGAGGAGATGCAGTTGTATTTTAATTCAAGAAAAGGGATATAGATATTGGAAATTTAAAGCGGTATTTTAGTTAAACGCGGATACCAATTATTAAAATGTCATCTACTTGCTCTAAATTACCTTTCCAGTTTTCCAAATTTTGCTGAAGAACCACTTGCTGTTCGTTCATTGGCAGGTGATGAATAGAAAGCAATAACTCTTTAAGTTGGGCATATTTGAATTTTTTGCCTTTAGGCCCGCCAAACTGATCGGCATAACCATCCGTAAATAAATATACATTGTCTCCTTTTTGCAGATTAACGGAATTCAATCTAAAATCTGTTTTTATACCACTACACATACCAACAGGCATTTTATCAGGTTTGAATTCGATCAAAGAAGGCCTATCCATGCCTCCCAATGAAGGAGAATTGTTTTCTACCGCACTTTCATATAGTATTCCATTTGCTAGAGACGAATCCCCTTTTGGCAAATTGGAAGGAATTTTTCTTACAATCCACAATGGATTATTGGCACAGGCAAATTCTAATTTCAAATTATCAAAATCAAAACTACAAAGCACTGCATCCATCCCATCTTTACCTTCTTCAGTCCCTTCAGGATTAAGAACCTTAATTATATCTTCCCGCAATTGATTCAATATTAAATCGGGGCTAACCCATTTTTTTTCACGAGCAATTTCGTTTAATTTAGTAATGTTCAACAAACTCATAAATGCACCGGGAACCCCATGCCCGGTGCAATCACATGCGGCCAATAAAAAACCAGTGTTTGTTTGCTCCGCCCAATAGAAATCACCGCTTACAATATCCTTAGGTTTGTATAAAACAAAATATTCCGGCAGATTTTTCTTAAGGAGTGTATTAGAAGCCATCAATGCACTTTGGATTCTCTTTGCATAATGAATAGAATCGGTAATATCTTTGTTTTTTTCTTTCAATTCCAAACGTTGAAAATTAATTTCACGATTAAAGTTTATGTTCTCTGTTTTAAATTGCCTTACACCTAGAAAAATTAGTGTGCTTGTAAAAACAAAATTCATCCAACCGATAGTATCAATTATAGAATTGTAAGCATAGTATGGTTCAAATAGTTCGAACATCATCTTTGATCCGGCAAGAAATACGGCAGATAAAACGAAATAAACAAAGATAGTTGTAAAACAATCGAATAAAATAATGCCTGCTACGGGCATAAAAAGCAAAAAAATATGTGTTTGGCTCTTTTCTCCAAACAATAAAGAATAGCCGATCAGAAAAAGAATTCCTGTAATGAGTCCAAAATGAAAACCTAAGTTATACTTACGTTTATAGATCAGAAAAAAACCAAATATCAATAATAAAAATTCACTGAAAGTGAATATAACTGTGAGGTAACGTTGCTGAGCAAAGCCCAACAGGGTATAGAAAATACAAATGAAAGTAATAAAAAGGCTAGCAGTATTAAAAATGCGGATTTTATTTTGCTGGCCAAATGGCAATTCAGGGCTTAAACCAATATGTATTATCGAATTAAAAAATTTTCGCATTTATAATAATTTTCAAAAAATAAGGTTGAAAAAAACAAAGAAAATTATTGCTTAAACAATGAATCCACAAATTCATTTTTATTGAATACTTGTAAATCTTCCATCTTCTCCCCTACCCCTATGTATTTGACAGGGATTTTAAATGTATCAGAAATACCTATCACCACACCACCTTTGGCCGTACCATCCAATTTGGTTAAAGCCAATGCATTTACATCAGTAGCAGCAGTAAATTGTTTGCATTGTTCGATAGCGTTTTGACCTGTAGAAGCATCCAGTACCAATAATATTTCGTGTGGGGCATCAGGAATGATCTTGCGCATTACATTTTTAATTTTGCTAAGCTCATTCATTAAATTCACTTTGTTGTGCAAACGGCCTGCTGTATCAATGATCACAACATCTGCATTTTTTGCAACAGCGGAAGTAAGCGTATCAAAGGCCACTGAAGCTGGATCTGCATTCATTCCCTGAGAAACGAGCATTGTACCTGTTCGTTCGGCCCATATTTTTATCTGATCTACAGCGGCAGCACGAAATGTATCAGCAGCGCCAATCACCACAACTTTACCGGCCTTTTTAAATTGAAAAGCAAGTTTCCCTATCGTTGTAGTTTTACCAACCCCGTTTACTCCTACTACCATTATTACATAAGGCTTTTTATTGGAAGGCAGATCAAAATCACCTTTTCCTTCCATTCCATTAGAAACAAGAAGTTCAGCAATTTCTTCACGTAAAATTTCATTGAGTTTTGATGTTTCAACTTTTCTTTGCTGTGCAACACGTTTTTTTATCCGTTCAATAATTCGTAAAGATGTATCTACACCAACATCAGAAGTTAAAAGGATTTCTTCTAAGTTGTCGAGCACCTCATCATCAACAACAGCCTTTCCCAAAATAGCGTTTGCCAGTTTGCTAAAAAAGCTTTGTTTGGTAACAAAAAGTCCTTTATTTAAACTTTCTTTTTTCTCTTTACTGAAAAAACTAAAAATACCCATCTGAAAAAAGTTTAATGTTTAAAGTTTAAAGTTAATGAAACGTCCGCAAACAATAAAAGCTTCCTCATATTCTGGAGGAAGCTTTTACAAATACTATTAGCCTATTAAATTTATTTAGAAGCTAAAAAATCTTTAATGTGATCGTTGTGAACGATTTCCTGTTTAAAAGAATAAGCACCAGTTTTAGGTGATTTTACCATTTTAATCACTTTTGTAAAGTTATTTCCTTTACCAGATTTAAGTGTTGCAACTACTTTTTTTGCCATTGTGTTATAAGTTTAAAGTTCAAAGTTTAAAATTTAAAGTTTTTGCAAACTGTTAAAATTAACCGCAAACTAGATTATTTAATTTCTTTATGAACGGTTACTTTTTTCAAGATAGAATTGTATTTTTTCAACTCTAATCTTTCTGTAGTGTTCTTTTTGTTTTTAGTAGTCACGTAACGAGACGTTCCAGGTTTACCGCTGGTTTTGTGCTCAGTACATTCCATAATCACCTGAATTCTATTACCTTTTTTTGCCATTGTGTTATTTATTTTTCAAAATTGAAAATCAAAAATTTTATTTTTTCAGGAAGCCTTGTTCTTTTGCTTCTTTCATTACAGCTGTAATACCGTTTTTAGTGATAGTACGTATTGCTGAAGTGGACAAACGCAAAGTGATCCATTTGTTTTCTTCAGGTAAAAAGAATTTTTTAACCTGAAGATTCACGTTAAATTTTCTTTTTGTTTTAGCATTAGAGTGGGATACTTTGTTACCCACGATAGCCTTTTTCCCTGTTATTTCGCAAACTCTTGACATCGTATTTTGTATTTAAAATGTTCTATTTATTTTTTTCGGACTGCAAATAACGTAAATTTAATGGAAACTACCAAATATTTAACACATTTAAGATACGATTTGAGTAACAAACCAACAAAAAGTGAATTAAATCAGGCTTTTTAACAAATAAACCTTTCGTAAATTCAACAATTTATTTGCTTGGATATCCTTCCGGATTTAGCTTTATGTCTCTTTTGATCTCAAATTTGAACGAACTCTTATCCAATATATTTATTTTTTCAGAAATAGTTTTAAAACCATTCGCTTCAATGGTAATATCAAAAGTTCCGGGACTTAATATCATAATAAATCTTCCAGAATGAGGATTTGGTAAATAGGTACCTACAATTTCATGGGTTTTACTATCATTCACAGAGATGAAAACATCCATAAAATTTAATCTTTGTGTTGAATCAGCAGAAAAAATATCACCGATCACCACTGAATACTGAGGTTCAATATCATTAAAGGTGACGCGGTAAATATCCAGATCGCCCATTCCGCCTTCTCTTAATGCTGCCATATAACCAAACCTGCCATTACTTGCCATCCTGAAGTTATAATCATCTTCAGGACTATTTACAGGGTACCCCATATTTTTAGGATTTGAAAAATTTTTGGTTACCGCATCTTTCTCTGCCTTGAAAATATCATAACCTCCCATTGTGGTATGCCCCGTAGAACTGAAATACAATGTTTTTCCATCAGGTGTAACATTAGGGAAATCTTCATTAAAAGAAGTATTTATTTCCGGTCCAAGGTTTTGTGCCGGCCCCCAGGTGCCATTTGGCAATTGAGTGCTCATGTAAAGGTCGGTACCACCATATCCACCATCTCTGTTACTGGCAAAAAACAATATACTGCCATCATTATTGATACAAGCTGCAATTTCTTCAGCAGATGAGTTAATATTATCACTTAATTTTTCAGGTGTTTTAAATGTTTTTCCCTTTTCGTTGTTTGTGATATAAATATCTCCAACTCCTTTAAAATTGGTATAATAGAAAAGCATTACATCACCTGATCCGGATAAGCCAATTACTTCCTGTTCACCATCTTTTTTTATCATTGCTGATTCAAATTTTTTGGCTTTGGAAAAAGTTCCATTGTTTTCTTTTGAAATATACGCAGCAGCCTGATATGTTCCGTCTTCTTTCACTTTTTCGGCACCTTCTTCAGGTTTACGGGAGTTGAAAATGATAAATGATTCATCATTAGGAACAAAGGGATAATAATCGGCATAAGGTGAATTTACGCTTGCGCCTAAATTTTCGAACGTTACATTTAAGGGAAATTTTATTAATTCTTTTGCATTGATACACAATTGCATCTGATGATCAACATCTTTTAAATTTTCAACAGTTCCACGACCAGTCTGTTTAAACGTTGTATATGCTTTAATGGCATCATCAAAACGGTACGCATAATGATATGCTCTTGCTAATAAATACAATGCATTGGGGTCGTACTTAGTTTTACGGGTGATGATCTCTAAATAGGGTATTGCTTTGGATTTATTAATATTCGTATTCAAATAGCAAATAGCAATGCTATAATTGTAATTATCATTTTTGGGATCAATTTCACGTAAACTCAGATAATCCTCCAGTGCTCCTTCAAAATTACCTTGTGCTAATTTTTGTTCTGCTTCAAATGGATCAATTTTTTTTCCGGTACCACTCTGAGCAAAAGCTGATTCTGCTAAAAACAATATTAATGTTACACATACAATTGATAGTATTTTTTTCATTTTTAGTATTTTAGAATATATTTAAGGGGAGAACAAAGATAAAACAATTTATCAATTTGAAAATTTAGTAATCAGCAAATGTTTTTTAACCTAAGGCTCGGTTAAGAAATAACTGATACATTTTGTCTCGTTCTTTTGCTCTTTTTCTACGTTGTAAAATCGTTAAATAGCTAAGGCTATTCGCCTCATTTACGCCTTGAAAAAGAACAAAATAACTTCGCCAATTCTGCACCATTTATTTCCTAACAGAACCTTAAAGCCAATTGAAAAATTAATACTTTTTTGATTTATAAATTACCTGACAAGCGTTACAATGCCCCTGTATTGATGATCCATTCCTTTAAAATCTTTTAACTCAACCAGGTAAACATACACATCCCGCTGGGCTATTTCTTTTCCTTTGTTAGCTTTACCATCCCAGCTTATGCTGAGATCTTCGGTATGAAATATCATATTGCCCCAGCGGTCGAATATCCACATATCGTATTTGCTTATATTAGTTCCAAAACCGGTAAATCCATCGTTAATACCTTCGCTATCTGTTGGAGAAAATGCATTTGGAATAAAGAAAGTAAATTCAGGTTCAATTTCAAGGCAATGTATCACAGTATCAACGCATTCATTGTTATTTTTGGCTATAAGTGTAATGCAATAATTGCCAATGTCAGAATAATTATGTGTTGGAAATTCAAGAGAACTTCCATTTGTATCATTAATATCTCCAAAATTCCAGGCCCAGGATGAAGCACCAATAGATAAATTATTAAAGTAAATGTCGGAAGATAATGAAGTAGGAGGTTGTGGGTTATAATCAAATTCCGCCACAGGCGCCTCATAAACATTGATAAGGCCGGTTTGCGAAATGGTGGAAAAACATCCGTTAGATGTAGTAACAGTAAGTGAAACGGTAAATAATCCCGAATTAGTATAGCAGTGTTCTTCAATAGGTTGGCTACCAAAAGGAGTAAGATCACCAAAATTCCACTGCCAATTAGTAATAATACCGTTTAAAGGATCGCTGGTATCAGTAAACTGTGGGCAGTGAATAATACAACCGCTGGAATCATCAACTATAAACTGAACTAAAGGAGGTGCATACACAACTGATGATATGTTTATAGTGTCAATACAGCCATAATTAGTTGTTACCAAAAGTGTAGTATTGTATGTTCCGGCCAGACCATATGTATGACCGGGAGTTTGAATGTTTCCTAAAGGAGATAAATCGCCAAAATCCCATAACCATGAGCTTATGCTGTCGTTACCACCCACTGAAGAATTATCTGTGAATACCGTTGAAGAGCCAAGACACACTTTTGAACTTACAAAATTTGCGACCGGTAAAAAATGAAC
>JAZKBX010000133.1:0-1848 GCA_040388455.1 Bacteroidota bacterium | reverse complement strand
GTTACTGTTGCACTTCCATTATTAAGTCCGCATGTTGAAGCCACCGTAGTACCACTTAAGGTAATTTCGGCTGGTTCCGAAATGGTTATTGATGAAGAAGATGCCATACACCCTCTATCATCCGAAACAGCTACAGTGTAGGTTCCAATTGTCAAATTTGTAATTGTAGCCGTTGTACCCCCATTTTGCCATAAATAATAATATGGTGAGGTGCCTCCATTGCAGGTAGCAGTGGCTGTTCCATTTGAACTACCAAAACAAGTAATTTGTGTGGCAGATAATGTAACTGTTAATAGTGCCGGAGCAGTATTAATTATTGCTTGTGCAACAGATGCACAGCCGTTTGAATCTGTAACAGTATAGTTATAGGTACCTGCTAAAAGATTTGAAGTTGCATCACCCGTGATAACGAGTGTTCCTATTCCGCCAGACACAACTATTGCTACACTTCCTGTTCCACCAAAGCAACTGATCTGTGTTGGAGTTGCTGTAATTGACACCGCGGCTGGGGCTGGATCTATTATTGCCTGAGCTGCTGCTGTACATCCGTTTGCATCCGTAGCAATATAATTATAGGTACCTGATACAAGATTTATAGTGTTATCCCCTGTAATAGTAAGCGCCCCCGTTCCACCCGAGGCCGATATCCCTACACTCCCGGCTCCACCAGAGCAGGTGATCTGTGTTGGCGTTGCAGTAATAGTAACAGCGGTTAATGGTCCATAATTGATACTAGCGGATGCATTGGCACTACACGAGTTAGCATCAGTTACCGTATAGTTATAAGTGCCAGTGGCAAGGTTGGTAGTATCATCACCACTGATAACAAGTGTTCCTGTTCCACCTGAAGCTGTTAACTGAACACTGCCTGTACCGGCAAAACAAGCAATCTGGGAGGCAGCAGCTGTTAGCGTTACCGCAGATACCACATTAATAGTTGCAGAAGCATTTGCAACACATCCATTCGAATCAGTAACCACATAATTATAAACACCCGGAGCAAGATTTAAGGTCGCATCACCTGAAATAACCAAATTACCAGTACCACCAGATGCTGCTAATACAACACTTCCGGTACCACCAAAACAAGTGATCTGTGTTGCTGTTGCAGTCAATGTAAGCAATAAAGGTGCCGGATTTATAATCGCCTGTGTTGTTTTTGAACATAAATTGTCATCAGTTACAGTATAATTATAAGTACCAGCGGCAAGATTTGTTGTATCATCACCAGTGATAACAAGTGTTCCGGTTCCACCAGATGCCACTAATCCAACGCTACCGGTTCCTCCAAAACAAGTAATTTGTGAAGGAGATGATGTAAAAATTAATTCAGGTGGTTCAGCAACAACAACAGTAGAAGTTACTGAACATCCCGTAAAATCAGCAACATAACCGCTATATGTACCGGCAACTAAACCTGTAATAGTAGTTAAGGTATCATCATTTACCGGCCAATAATAAAAATAAGGAGCTGTACCACCACTACCCGCAGCAGTGGCTGTTCCAATAGAATCGCCAAAACATAAATTATCGGTGCTAGTTAAGGCAATTGCAACCACGCTTGCCGGTTGAGTGATGGTAACATTTCCTGTTTTGATACATCCAATTGTATCTGTAACAGTTACTGTATATGATCCCTGCCCTAATAGAGTTGCCGCAGCATTTGTCCCTCCTGAAGGAGCCCATGAATAGGTGTATCCGGGAGTACCACCTGAAGCACTGACCAAAGCCGTTCCATTGGTTAACCCGAAGCAGCTTACATTGGTAAAACTCATAGCTGCATTAATTGGTGAAGCCTCAGTGATGGTAACATTGGCGGTAGCAGAACATGAAATCCCTGTAATGTCA
>JAZKBX010000132.1:0-2512 GCA_040388455.1 Bacteroidota bacterium | reverse complement strand
ATAACAAAGAAACAAGAATGGCATTTAATCCAACTGACTTCCCTTGTCCGGTAGCGCCTGCCATAAGTAAGTGGGGCATTTTTGCAAGATCAAAAATAAACGTTTCATTGCTGATGGTCTTTCCCAAAGCAATAGGCAGGTCCATAGTTGTGTTCTGAAATTTTTCTGAAGAGATGAGTGCCCGCATTGGAACCATTTCAGCATGTGAATTAGGAACTTCAATACCAATTGTTCCTTTGCCCGGTATTGGTGCAATGATACGTATTCCTAATGCTGAAAGGCTTAAGGCAATGTCATCTTCAAGGTTTTTGATTTTTGAGATACGAACACCGGCAGCAGGAATAATTTCGTACAAAGTAACCGTAGGGCCAACGGTAGCTTTTATTTTCTGAATTTCGATGCCATAATCACCAAGTGTTTTTAAGATGCGATCTTTATTCTCGTTCAGCTCTTCGGTATTGATCACGATCTCTTTGGAGCCACCATAATTTTCCAACAGATCAACCGGAGGAAACTGATAAGAGGATAGATCCAAGGTTGGATCATATTCACCTACCTGCGCAATTAAAGCTTCGCTGATTTTTTCGGGACTTAACTCTTCTTCTTTATTTTCGGTACTTACAACGGAAAATTGTACATCACTATCATCCGAAGTTAATATGATCTCTTCTTTTACAACAGGTTTTTCCACTTCTTCAACAATATCATGCTGCACATTGTTGGTAATAAAAAAAGCATCTTCTTTAACAGGTTCTATTACCTCTTCCTTTACTTTTTCTTCTTCCTTAAAAGTATTGACCAATGTTTTTTTATTTTCATAGTCAGGCAGCGGTTCAGTTTCGGGTTCAATGTTATTTGTTACAGGAGCTTTTTTACTCAGATCAAACGACATATTAAATGCCGCGACTAAAAAAACAATGAACATAAAAAATAACGATACTCCTGTTCCTATATGTCCCAAAAGTTCATTCAGCTTATTGCTCATGGTATATCCATAGGCACCTCCCAAAAAGGTTAGTTCATCGTTAGGGAAAATATAACCAAGAGTTATTGAAATAAAAACCAGGAAAAAGAAGGAGTAAATGTATGCGTTACGGAAATTTGTTGGTCCTACATTAAAAGTTATACGCAAGCCTGTTATGAACGCTAAAAAAGCAAGAAGGTAAGAGGATATGCCAAACCATTTGTAAAGAAAAAGATGTGACAGGAGGGCGCCTAACTTTCCCAACCAGTTATCTACTTCGGACGAAGGGAGGTTGCTCAATACTGTAGCCTGATCCGGATTTTGAATAAAGGAAGTAAAACTTGTAAAACAATAGGATGTAAAAGCTATTGTTAAATAAACAGAAAATAATAAAAGTGTTAATCCTGCTATTTTTTGAAAACGCTCATTGTTGACAAAAACAAAAACTGCGGCTACCTTTTCAATAAATTGAGATCTGGTAGGCGATTTATCAGAACTGTTTTTTTTCTCCTCCACCGAATCGGTCGACTTCAGTTTACCTCCTTTTTCGGTTTTACTGTCTTTTAAAGTGTTTTTTAAACTATTTTTTTTAGGCTCGGCCATTAATATTTTAATTGAAAATTTGAAAAAAAAACAATTTACCGCGAATAACCTTAGCTTTGGCGGTAGCAGAGTAAATTTTCAAATTAGTGGTATTGACATACTATTTATCCTTTAAATATAAATAGTAAATATAATAATAGACAAAAGGTGAAACATAAAAATACCAAAATCTTATAAACGTGGTATTGTGAATAAACAAACGCCTAACAGATGCAGTTATTATAACTAAAATTGAAAAATTCAATTACTAAAATATAAAAATAATATTTTGATTAAATATTTTTATATTTGTAGGGAGGCTTGTTTTTCATCTCTGGAGATAAAAATTCATACTAAAATTTACATTTTATTTTTTTATTTATCGATATTGAATTTTACAATTTGATCGATCTGCAATTCTAAAATTATTTTCAAATGACCAATGGATCTTTAGACCATTCTGAAGAAAACTCTTCCGCCTCCCTTTACAGTGAAGATCTTGCTCCTGTTCCATTATCAAAACGTACATGGAGCACCTGGAATTATGCCGCACTTTGGATAAGCATGAGCTTATGCATTCCAACATATATGCTTGCCAGTTCGCTTATTGAAGGAGGGATGAATTGGTGGCAGGCAATTCTTACTATTTTTATTGGTAATACTGTAGTACTTGTTCCAATGGTATTAAATGGGCATGCAGGCGCCAAATATGGTATTCCGTTTCCAGTATTTGCCCGTGCAAGTTTTGGTGTGCGCGGGGCTAATATTCCGGCTGTATTACGTGCTATTGTTGCCTGTGGATGGTTTGGTATTCAAACCTGGATAGGAGGTTATGCAATTTACCTGATGCTGAAACTCTGGATCCCGGCACTGGAAACCATTCCACAAATTTTCCCTCCCTCTTTTGGTCTTCAAACCGGACCAGCCATTACTTTCTTTTTATTTTGGCTAATCAATATGTTTGTG
>JAZKBX010000131.1:7369-18496 GCA_040388455.1 Bacteroidota bacterium | reverse complement strand
AAAAAGGAGCTACTCAACTTTAAACTAAATAACTTTCAAACTTTAAACAAAATAAAATGCAAGCAGTAATAGAACCGATTTCCAAAGATATATTAGAAGCAGAACTTACCCCGGATAAATTTGTACGTGTTACAAATAACGGGGATAATGAAATTTACATAATCACACATCATGATTCACCAAATATAATGGTGGAGATCGGTCGTTTGCGTGAACTTACTTTTCGCGCTTCAGGCGGTGGAACCGGCAAAAGTATTGATATTGATGAATATGATACTGCCGATGCGCCATATAAACAATTGATCGTTTGGAGCCCTGAAGAAAAAGAAATTGTTAGTGGTTATCGTTTTATTAAATGTAAAGATGCTCCAATTGGTATTGATGGTATTGTTCAGCTTGCCACTACCGAGCTATTTAAATTTTCAGATAAATTTGTAAGCGATTATTTACCTTATGTAATTGAATTAGGTCGCTCATTTGTTCAACCTAAATATCAGCCTTCCATTGATAACCGTAAAGGTTTATTTTCGTTGGATAATTTATGGGATGGTTTAGGAGCAATAGTTGTAGACAATCCCGATATCCGCTATTTTTACGGTAAGGTAACTATGTACACTCATTTTAATGTTCATGCTCGCGATATGATCCTGGCGTTTATGAATTATTATTTTCCTGATAAAGAAAATTTAGTGGTTCCGATTGAGCCATTGGGTATAACAACAGATGTTTCCGAGTTTTTAAGATCTATTGATGGTTTAAATTATAAAGATGGTCATCGTATCTTAAATCAAAATGTACGTGACCTAGGTGAACACATTCCTCCTCTTGTAAATGCGTACATGAATTTGTCAGCCACAATGAAAACATTCGGAACTGCTATGAATACTCATTTTGGAGAAGTAGAAGAAACTGCCATCATGGTGAAGATCGCTGATATTTATGATTCTAAAAAAGAGCGGCATGTTGCTACTTATAAGAAGTTATAAAGTTTAAAGTTAGAAAGTTGTAAATTAATTAGTTAGTGGCGAATAAAGAACTAAGGAATAAATTGAGAGAAAAAAATGATAATCAAATATAGAAAGTAGGTAGTTTGAAGGAAACTTTTGAACTTTAAACTTTCCAACTTTAAACTTAAAAATCAATGGAAATTAAAACAGCACAATTTGTTATAAGTAACACGGATGTATCAAAATGCCCTGCACCAACCATGCCTGAATATGCTTTTATCGGCCGGTCGAATGTTGGTAAATCCTCACTTATCAATATGTTATGTGATAGGAAGGATATGGCAAAAACATCTTCCAAGCCAGGTAAAACGCAGCTTATTAATCATTTTATAATTAATGCAAATTGGTATTTAGTGGATTTGCCGGGTTATGGTTATGCTAAGGTATCACAGGATTTAAAGACTAAATGGAATAAATTTATTGAGCAATATATTCTTACCCGCCAAAATTTAATGTGTGTGATGGTATTACTGGATTCGCGTATCCCTCAGCAAAAAGTGGATTTGGATTTTATGGATTGGCTTGGTGAGCATGGAATTCCTTTTGTGATGGTTTTTACAAAAACAGATAAACTTTCCAAAAAGAAGATCAGTGATAATTTAAAAGGCTATAAAGAAGAAATGGGCAAACATTGGGACGAATTGCCTCAATGTTTTTATACTTCTGCAGAAAAAAAGGAAGGAAAAAAAGAATTGTTAAATTTTATTGGAGATGCCAATAAACTATTTAAAAAGAATGCTTAAGTGGATTCGATTGTTTCCTTTTAATGCTCATTATTTTTTTTACTTGTTTCAACCCTAACAGGGGCTGGAACCCTGTCAGAGTGGTCAATATTCAAGTTTAAAAAAATCCGTAAAACAAATTTGTTTTACGGTTTTTTTTTAATTGTTTTTAGCGATCAGATTCATTTTTTGACCAAAATGTTGAG
This sequence comes from Bacteroidota bacterium, assembly GCA_040388455.1. GTDB lineage: Bacteria > Bacteroidota > Bacteroidia > 2-12-FULL-35-15 > 2-12-FULL-35-15 > 2-12-FULL-35-15. Next base: position 16,561 of record JAZKBX010000131.1, on the reverse strand, counting down.
CAAAACTGCGCATTTCTTTCGATGCTTCCACTTCTCCTGTTGCACGTTCAAAAGTGTCGGCCATAGAAAGAAGGCTTTGGTGATAAAACTGTTTCATTTCATCAATTACCATGTCTTTGGTCCATAGATCAATACGTAACGTATTGTTTTCTTTAGCATCCCATAACGCAATCATTACCGCTTTACTAGTACTCTCTTCACCTGCATCAGATGCACTCCAATCAATTTTTTCGGGTAAATTATTTTCGTCAAGAGTTACGGTAAATTTAATTTCAGATTTTTTCATTTTTTTTCTTGATAGATGTTTAAATGTTTAAATGTTGGATATTAGATGTTGGGATGAAGCATTATAAATTGTTAATTCTCCATTGTCAATTATTTCCTTGGTTTGTATTTTGCTTTGTTTAGTATTTTTTGTGCATCCACTTCTTTCATCAATTGTTCTAAAGATATTTCGGGATTGTTTTTCATATATTGTTTTACGATCTGCCACCCTATCCAATAACCTATCCGTGACGGTGCTTCCTTACTGAACGCGCTGGTAAAAGGGCCTTCGCTGGTAAATTTCATTATTTCGGCCTGGTTAGTCGTATACAATAATTTTTGTGCTGCAAAATAGCTCCATACATTAAATTCATTTTGTGAACAATAATCAAGTTGCTGTTCGGAGTATTGTATCTTCAACGAGTCATGAACATTGGGAAGCATTGCATCAGTAAGGTATAATATTTTCCCCATATATGTTATTTCGCTTAAAAAATCACTCTTGTTCATGTGATAAGGGAATTCAGAAATCATCCATGCCCTGGTGGCATCAGGGGCAATGTTTTCTTTACTCATAAACGTGGTTTTATAATGTGGCAGGGCAAGCATTTGATAAAACTTATTGTTGCTTCCCAAATACATTTCCAGTCCAATTGCAAGCGTGCTGTCAAGTAATACTACCGAATAATTGAACCCCGACATCATTGTAATAGTTTTTGGCACTTTTTTTTCTGGAAAGTAATAGTTGAAATGCTTAAATATGTCAGTTAATTGTTCGGCTAAAAAATCAGTAGTTGGATACGTTTTTTGACAATCATTATAGGCTTCAAGCATATCCGGATCGGCAATAAACTGCTTCATCCGAAACAAATAAGACGAATCATGCCGGCCACCGGTATTAATGATCCGGGAAATGAAACTGAAATAGAAATTTCCGTATTTGGCTTGTAATTGTTTGTCGGCTGTTTTTATATTGGCAGTATCTATTTTAAAAATATCCTGTTCCAATCGATTGATCTTAACCTCAGGGATACTAATATCAGAAACATCCACATCCAAACGATTACCATCGCATGAGGATAAAAACAAGGTGAAAACTGTTAATACGTAAACAATGGAATTTTTCATATTAAAATTCAAATGAGAGAAAATATACCTAATATTGTAGTGTGAAATTAATTCAGGACACCCCTGTATAATAAAAATTCAAAATTAGAAAAAAAATGAAGAAGATTTTTATAATTACTGCAATAGCTTTGTCAACAAATTTTGCATTTGGACAAGAAGGTGAAAATGAGCTTAAAAATTTCCGTTTTGGCTTAAAATTTTCCCCTTCTATAAACTGGTATAAGCCTGACGGTAAAATCATGTCGGCAAATGGTCCGGTTGTGAGATATGGAGGTGGATTGGTCACAGAATTCAGATTGGCGAAGGTTGTATCTATTCAAACAGGGGTTCAGGTTGATGTGGATGGTGGAAAGATCAAATATAATAATGGTGGTCCAAGCAATGCAAATGCAAATACAGTTAGTTACTACTATTTGGGGCTGGATGATGAAATTGTAATTTATGATCCCGTACTTGCCAATTCAGCTTCACATACGCATTATCAATTGAACGAACGTACTTACAAAGTTACGTATATCACTATTCCTTTATCTTTAAAAATGAAAACTAAAGAAATTGGAGCCTTAACGTATTATGGCCAAATAGGAATGAACAATTCTTTTAGATGGAAAGCGAGTGCAAATGACGAATTACAAGTGATCAATGACGTTTCCAATACTCTAGGTACAAAGGATAATAAATCAAAAATCGATATTACTCAGGATATTAGCGTATATACAGCATCTTTGAATTTTGGTTTAGGTGCTGAACTTAATTTTTCCGGAAGTACTTCATTAACTTTTGGTTTAAGTTACAATTTAGGCTTCACAAATGTTGTTAAAAGTGATTCTGATTATTTGGGAAGACGTGCAAATAATGCCGATTACAATCCTACAACTAACCCAACCGGATATCTTTCATCAAAAATGCCTCAAAGTATCAAATCAAATGCGGTACTTATAAATGTTGGCGTGCTGTTTTAAAAAATAATATTTAGTATATTTAATCCCGATTTCTGTTTTAGAAGTCGGGATTTTTATTTTCCGGATAGGCTGGGAATACTGATCCAGTTATATTAAAATTGATTTTTATTTTTTAGTAATAGAGTAGGAGTTAAGGTGTAGAAATAAATTATTGGGGCGTTACCCTTTCTTAAAAAAGAAAGGGTCGGGCTTTACACTTCAATCTTTCCTAAAAAGGAAAGGATTTACGTTTCAATCCCTAACGCGGCATTATCCATGAAAAACAAGGCAGTTATAGATCATATAGTTCATTGGCTCAATAAGTATAGCGAGCAAAGTAAAACCAGCGGTTTTGTTATTGGCATTTCCGGAGGTATTGATTCCGCGCTAACATCCACCTTATGTGCTAAAACCGGGAAACCTGTTATTTGTTTGAATATGCCAATTCATCAGCATAAAACGGAATACAACAGAGGGCAGGAGCATGTTGATTGGCTGAAGAAAAATTTTAGTAATGTATCTTCCTTTGAGGTAGAATTAACCGATACTTTTAAAAGTATTAGTACTACATTGCCCGCTGATATACAGGATTGGTTAACTATGGCAAATACACGTGCACGTTTACGAATGACAACTTTGTATGCGTTTGCATGTAATAAGAAAATGCTTGTGGTAGGAACAGGGAATAAAGTAGAAGATTTTGGGATCGGTTTTTTTACAAAATATGGAGATGGTGGGGTTGATTTAAGCCCTATTGCAGATCTAATGAAATCGGAGGTGTTTATTTTGTCAAAAGAGTTAGGCGTAGTTGAATCTATCATTAAAGCAAAACCAACTGATGGCTTATTTGCAGATAGTAGAAGTGATGAGGACCAGATCGGTGCTACCTATGATGAGTTGGAGTGGGCTATGGAATTTATAGCTAAACCTGAAAATTTTACAAAATTAACCGAACGTCAACAAATTGTTTTGGATATATATACAAGGATGAATAAAGCAAATCAACACAAAATGAATCCTATTCCGGTTTGTGTAATACCCTCGGAATTAAAATAAATATCCGTTGTCGAATTCGTTATTTAATATAATATTTTATTTTTTGAATACTACTTTAATATGATTCAGGAACTGTACAGTCATTTTCTCAAACACCCTGTTGTTTGTACCGATACGCGCGACATAAAGCAAGGTTCCATTTTTTTTGCATTGAGAGGAGATAATTTTAATGCAAATAAATTTGCCGAACAGGCTTTAGAATCCGGTTGTTCATTAGTGGTGATAGATGAAGGAGTTTACAAAAAAGATGAACGATATTTTTTGGTGGAAGATGTGTTATCCACCTTGCAAGCCCTGGCAAATTATCATCGTAAACAATTATCAATCCCGATCATTAGTATTACCGGCACAAACGGGAAAACAACTTCGAAAGAATTGCTAAACGCGGTATTGAGTCAGAAATATAATGTGCTTGCCACCAAAGGAAACCTAAACAATCATATTGGTGTGCCACTTACTTTATTAAATATTACTACGCAGCACGAAATTGCTATTGTTGAAATGGGCGCAAATCATGTTGGAGAAATTGCGATGCTCTGCTCAATTGCCGAACCTGATTTTGGGATGATAACAAATATTGGAAAAGCCCATTTAGAAGGTTTTGGCGGATACGAAGGCGTAATACAAGCAAAAAGTGAATTGTATCATTTCATTCAACAAAAAGGAGGGAAAGTTTTTGTAAATGCTGATAATAAATTGCTTGAGCAACTTTCGGCTGGAATTGAAAAAGTAACTTTTGGAGCATCTGAGAGTGTTGATTATGAAGGGGAATTTATTGAAAGCAATCCTTTTGTAAAGCTGAAATGCAAAGCAAAAAAAGATATTCAACCAATTGAAGAAAAACCTGTTATAACAACGCAGTTAATTGGAAATTATAATTTTGAAAATATTCTGGCCGCAGCTTGTATTGGCTATTATTTTGATGTTTCGGATCAACAAATTAAAACCGGATTAGAAAATTATGTTCCTGCTAATAATCGTTCTCAAGTAATGCAAACAAAATATAACTTGTTATTGTTAGATGCTTATAATGCAAACCCTTCCAGTATGAATGCGGCTATCGAAAATTTTGCGCAAATGGATCAGCCCAATAAAATGGCCATATTGGGCGATATGCTTGAATTAGGTGAGGATAGTGCAAAAGAACATGATAGTATTGTAAATCTTCTGAAAAATAAAAATATAACCAATTTAATATTGGTTGGCCCTTTTTTTAAGGAGTCAGGCAAATCAATTAATGCAAAAACTTTTTCTAATAGCGATGAAGTGGTTGATTACCTCAAACAACATCCTGTAAAAGATTCCACTATTTTAATTAAAGGTTCGCGGGGAATAAAACTGGAGAAAGTTGTAGAACTTTTGTAAATTGGAGGAGGGGGATATTGGGTCTCTTATCTCAATACCTATATCTTCAATCAGGATTTGTTAATGTTAAGTTAATTTAGATTTAACACTAAAGTTAAATCTAAATGGGAACTTTACATTAAATTAATTGAAAAAGTATGAGTACCGAACAAAAAATATTACTGGTAGATGACGAGCAAGATATTTTAGAATTTCTTAGTTACAATCTAAAAAAAGAAGGCTACAGTGTATTTACCGCTAATAATGGGAAAGAAGCAATAACTATTGCTAAAAAAGTAACTCCGGATCTGATCATATTAGATGTGATGATGCCTGATATGGACGGTATTGAAACTTGCAGAGGATTACGTGAAATACCTGAATTAAAAAATGTAATGATCGCATTTTTAACTGCCCGTAATGAAGACTATTCTCAAATTGCCGGGTTTGACGTTGGTGCCGATGATTACATTAATAAGCCTATTAAACCCAGAGTGTTGATCAGCCGTATTAAAGCCTTATTAAGACGAGGGACAGGTACTGAGTCAAATAAAATAGATAAGGTGGATACTGGCGGGATTAAGATCGATCGGGAGCGTTATGTTATAGAAAAAAATGGTGTAGAAATAAACCTTCCGAAAAAAGAATTTGAATTACTTGCTTTGCTTGCTTCAAAACCCGGGAAAGTATTTACCCGCGAAGTTATTTTGGATCTGGTTTGGGGAGGCGATGTGGTGGTTGGTGACCGAACTATTGATGTTCATATCCGTAAACTGCGTGAAAAAATAGGTGAAGATTTTATAAAAACAATTAAAGGTATTGGGTATAAATTTGAATTTTAAACATTTTTTAACACAGAGTACACAGTGGAAGTGGAGGTACACAGAGTTTTAGGGCTATTCGTAAAAAATTTGTTTTTCTGTGAAACTCATAACACTCTGTGACCTCTGTGTTAAATTATTTTTTCGCCATTAAAGCTGAACACTCACTCCATCTCCGCTATTGCGATCATTAGCTTCTCTAACTTTTTTTTCATTTCAGGGGGCGTACATTCATAGTTGTTTGCTAATAAAGAGAAACAAAGCATTTCGCCCTTTTTGTTTTTTACATACCCTGCATAACCACGTGCTCTGGTGATATATCCGCTTTTTGCACACAAATTATCTTTCGCTGTGGTACCTTCACAGAAATTGTCCAAAGGACCTATTTTCCCTGCAATAGGAAAGGATTTATAATACGCTTTAAAATTTTTGTCTTTTGCCATCAAGCGTAAAATTTGAGTTTCGGTTTTGGTGGTAATGACATTGGAACGGGAAAGCCCGCAACCGTCATTCATAAAGAATCCCTTAACATCTACTCCTTTATTTTTCCAAAATGCGGTAATGATCTCTGTCCCCTCATTTTCTCTGCCAATTCCATCTTTTTTGTAAGCAATGTATTTAAGCAAATGCTCGGCATATAAATTATTACTTTTAAAATTGGTCCAGTATATAATTTCATTTAGCGATGGCGAATAGTGTTTGTATAAAGTATATTTATTAGAAAAAAAAGATTCATCAGCTTCTCTCAAAACTCTCGTAGTTGTTGACTTTTTTGTAATTTTTATGCCGATTTTTTTTAACGATCTTTCTAATGATTGTGCACAAAATAAGGCAGGGTCAGGTATAGAGCCTTCCACTTCATAATTATTTTTGTTCGCAGGAATTGTGCCTTGTATTTCCCGGTAATACGAATAAGGGGCTCCATAAATAAAAGCATTGTCATCATTTCCACCCGATGATACATTATTTATCATTTGCAAACCATCAATATCAGGTTTTGTTTTTGTGATCAGAGATTTGCTTCCTACAGCTCCTGATTTTAAATAAAGTGCATATTTATTATCATGATAGGATAATCCACTGGCACCTGCACCAAAATAATTTCCAATATCGGCCCATATCCATTGGGCTGGGATCATATTGTCATCAAAAATACTTGCATCACCAATAATAGCGCCTTCAATCTTTTTTATTCCTTTCTTTTTAAGTAATTCAGCCCATTTATCTGTTGTACTCAAGCTGTCTTTTTTATCTTTAAAATATTCCGATTCAAGGGTAGGATCGCCTCCTCCAATAATATATAAATTGCCTTTGATAATTCCCGTCAAGGTATCAAATACACCATCATATTGAAGTTTTGTTTCGAATTTAAAATCGCCACCAAGTATTGATAGTGCAGCTCCGGTAGTCACAATTTTTAAGGTGCTTGCAGGAACCAGGCTGATAGTACTGTTGTATTCGGCAAGGATAGTATCTTTTTTTACAGGCATCACACAAATGCTCCAAACAGCATGTTTTAGAGCTTCATCGGTTTTTAATTTTTCAATTTCAATACTCAGTTTTGAGATATTTTGTGAATATGAAAAAATAATTTGCGACAAAAAAAGAAGTATGATTAAAGATCTTTTGATCATTCTTTTTAATTAATTTTTACGCTTGTCTTGATCAGCCTCATAGAGTTGTGAACTCTGCCAGGTTAATTTAGAATAATCCCACAGAAATACTTATCGTTGGAAAATAGAATTTTTTCCCGCAAAAGCTTTATCAATTTCATTCGCAAGTTTGCGGTCTTTTTCAGTAATGGTATTGCCTTCATCATGGGTGCAAAGGGTGATATCTACTTTGTTATAAACATTGCTCCAGTTTGGATGATGGTTCATCTTTTCGGCTACAAGTGCTACTTTGGTCATAAAACCAAATGCTTCAATAAAATTAGTAAATTGAAAGCTGCGTTTCAATTGATCATTTTCTTCTTTCCACATAATTTTTTGATTAATAAATTAATAAATTTAATGATATAGTAACACCGGTTCAGATGAATATTAAATGTATTTAAGCTTCTTTCATTGGTTTAATGCTGTGTTAGGGATTGCAGCGTAAATCCTTTTCTGTTTAGAAAAGATTGAAGCGAAAAGCCCGACCCTTTCTTTTTTCAAGAAAGGGAAACACCCAAATAATTTTTTTAACTTCAATTAACTTTTCAATTCAATAACAGCCATTGTAAGTCTGCTTATACAAACTAATTTACCTTGTTCATTTTTTATTTCAATACTCCACACATGTGTTTTTTTACCAATATGTATTGGTTTTGCCTCAGCATAAACAAATCCGCTAACTGCAGGACGTAAATGATTAGCATTTATATCCAATCCTACGCATGCATATATGGAAGGATCTACAATTAAATGAGAACCTATGCTGCCAAGTGTTTCGGCTAAAGCAACGGATGCGCCACCGTGCAATATATTCATTGGCTGCACCGTACGGTGGTCAACGGGCATTTTACCTTTAACAGAATCGGGAGTGAGTTCGGTAATTTCAATACCAATGGTTTCACACATATTGTTTTTTAGCATCCCCTGAATATCGGCAGCTGTATAAGGTTTAAACCAAATGCTCATAATGTTTTTATTTTAAAACGAAATTAAGAAGAATTCGCTTATGGAATTTTTTAATTATTGCATCTATGAAATAAAATACTTTATTTTACAATAATTCATTAAAACCTTTAAAAATGAAAACTATGTATTCTCTTATTCTAGCAATTGTAATGTTCAGCTCATGTAGTGGTAACAAGTCGGGAGACTATAGTGGTTTACTGTCATCACCTGAACAGAGTGTTAGTAGTGAAATGAGCCCTCCACCGCCACCTTCGCCCCCTGCTGATGCATCAATGAATGATGAAGGCACTATTTCTCCTGAGGAACCCAAAATGGAAGGTGTGGGAGGTAGTTCTGTTAACAAGGCCAATTCAACGGTTGAACGGATAAAAATTCCTGAAAAAATAAAAAAGACAGCCGATCTAAATATCACAGTTGAAGATTATAAACAGGCAAGAACTGAAATTGAAAAAATTGTAAAATCGGGAAATGCATATATAGGAAGCGAAAATGAGCAGAATACAACCTATAGCATCACTAACTATATGGTAATACGTGTCTTGAATAAGGATTTTGATTCCATGGTAAATAAATTGTTAACTGTTGCAAGGAATGTAAATTCAAAAAATGTTACTGCCGAAGATGTAACAGCCCAGTTTGTTGATATTCAATCCCGTTTGAAATCAAAGAAAGAAATTGAAAATCGTTACCTGGATATATTACAAAAGGCATCTAAAGTGTCTGACATATTGGAGATAGAACAAAAATTGGGCGAGATACGTGAAGAAATTGAAGCCAAAGAAGGAGAATTGAAATTTCTCTCGGATCAGGTAAATTATAGTACCATCAATTTGAATTTTCACCAGGAATTCGAATATACTCCAACCGACAGACCAGGATTCTTTGGTAGAATGGGCAGTGCTTTTGGGAATGGATGGAGTGGTTTCTTAAGTTTCCTTGTTGGGGTTGTTTATGTTTGGCCCTTATGGTTGATCCTCGGTTTAACCGCTTATTTACTTGTCAAATTTATTAAAAGAC
>JAZKBX010000131.1:0-7269 GCA_040388455.1 Bacteroidota bacterium | reverse complement strand
TTATTTGCTTGTAAGCATCTGCCTGTATTCATTTTTGATCTTATCAAACTCCGCAATGATCTGTTCGCGTTCAGTAATAAGATTGGAAATGAATACACTTTTTTTGTAAAACAACAGCATGAGCACCCATTTGGTCCGCATTTTATTTACGGTATGAAAGTACCAATAGGCAAATAAACCGCTCAAAGGAAGGCTTAAACCATAAGCAATGGTAAGCCACCGGATGTGAGTAAGCTTCCATACTAAAATAATTTGTGTGGAATAAAAGATCAGAAAAGTAAACATTCCCCCCACCATACCTATCGCTCCTCTGAATTCAATAGAGCTGCTTACTTTTTTTGCAATCGATGCAGGAATTTGAAAAGGTAAAAAATTATTTATTAATCCATAAATATAAATTGGAAATCCTAAAACAAGTATTAACAAAGCTTTCAAATTATTGCGAACAAAAGATTTGCTCTTTTGGTTTCGTACAATATCTGTATCTGTTAACCCTAGCCTATTAATATTGTTTAAATATTCCTGAACTCTTACCCTTATCTTTTCAACGCGTTCCGGATGATTTTGAAGGTAATAATTTACAGTTTCAATAATATTTTTGGTCAAAATAAAATCAGCATCCTTATCTTTTTTACTGATCCCCAGCTCTTTCGAAAGCTTATATTTATATAGGGTTTCGATGTTTTTTACTAGTTCATCTGTTTTATCATCTTCGATAGCAATTATTAATTTTTCAAGACGTTTACGGATTTCCTCTGTTAAATTTTCAGCTCCTTGAAATTCATCTCTGGTGTAAGCGTCTTTAAAATCAGCTACTTTAATAGGTTTATCAATGTTGATGAATAGGTCGCGATTGAATTTATGAGGGTTGGCATAGTTCAATCCAATGGTAATAATATGCACTCCAAGCTCAAAATTGTTTTGTGCTTCAGCTCCCAAGGCAATTCGTGCCGCCCCTGTTTTTATTTGTCGCAGTTTACGTTCAGTGATGCTTGTGCCTTCCGGAAACATTAATAGAGCGCCACCATTTTCTAAATGTTCAAAACACTTAATAAATACATCTTTGTTTTTATTCATCAGTGAAGGGTCATCTTTTTGGCGGTAGATGGGAATTACATTGAATTTTGGTAAAAGCCATGCAGCGATTTTATTTTTAAATAATACCCCTTTTCCTAAAAAAAACACTTTTCTATTGAGCATAGTAGCCACAACAATCGGATCCATAAAAGTGCTTGGATGGTTTACCAATACCATAATGGGGCCTTGGTCAGGGATCAATTCTTTGTTCCGGATAGTGATGGATCGAAAAAATACACGTACCGTAATTTGCATTACTATTTTCAGAAAGGAGTAGAGCATTGGATGAATTTTGATGGAAATATAATCAAATTTAATTGTTAATAACAATAGATTTTGCAGGTGTTTATAAATGTTTACTTCTAATAGAAACAAAAAATTCCAGATTGATTAAATAATTGTATTTTAGCGCCCATAAAATTTAAAAACTAAACATACAATGCCATACTTATTTACATCCGAATCGGTGTCAGAAGGACATCCAGACAAAATAGCTGATCAGATCTCTGACGCTTTAATTGATAACTTTTTAGCGTTTGATCCTGAATCAAAAGTTGCTTGCGAAACATTAGTAACCACCGGACAGGTAATACTTGCAGGTGAAGTAAAATCAAAAGCATATTTGGATGTACAAACCATTGCTCGTGATGTGATCAAAAAAATTGGTTACACAAAAAGTGAGTATATGTTCGAAGCAAATTCATGTGGTGTGCTTTCCGCTATTCACGAACAATCAGCTGATATTAATCAGGGAGTTGATAAAAAGAAAAAAGAAGAGCAAGGTGCAGGTGATCAGGGGATGATGTTTGGTTATGCAACCAACGAAACTGAAGATTATATGCCATTAGCATTGGATCTTGCACACAAAGTATTAATTGAATTAGCTGTATTGCGCAGAGAAGACAAACAAATTAAATATTTGCGTCCGGATGCAAAATCGCAGGTAACATTAGAATACGATGATAATAATGTTCCTGTACGTATTGATGCTATTGTAATTTCAACACAACATGATGATTTTGATTCGGAAGCAAAAATGTTAGCTAAGATCAAAAGTGATATTATTGCTATTTTAATTCCCCGTGTAAAAGCAAAATACAAAAAATTCGCTCATTTGTTTAACGACAAGATCAAATATCATATTAACCCTACTGGTAAATTTGTAATTGGTGGTCCTCATGGTGATTCTGGTCTTACAGGTCGTAAAATTATTGTAGATACCTACGGTGGTAAAGGTGCTCATGGTGGTGGTGCATTCTCAGGGAAAGATCCTTCAAAAGTAGATCGTTCTGCTGCTTATGCTACACGTCATATTGCTAAAAATTTAGTTGCTGCCGGTGTTTGTTCTGAAGTTTTAGTGCAGGTATCGTATGCAATCGGTGTTGCAAAACCAATGGGTATTTATGTAAATACATATGGTACTGCTAAAGTTAAATTAAATGATGGCCAAATATCAAAATTGGTAGAAAGTGTTTTTGACATGCGTCCTTACTTTATCGAACAACGTTTAAAATTGCGTAACCCTATTTATAGCGAAACAGCTGCTTACGGGCACATGGGACGTAAAAATGAAGTGGTAACTAAAACTTTTAGAACACCAGATGGTAAAGAAAAGAAAATGAAAGTTGAATTATTTACTTGGGAAAAATTAGATTATGTTTCTAAAGTGAAAGCCGCTTTTAAACTGAAATAATTTTTTTAATTAAAAAATTGGGATGCCTGTTCTGCTTATTGCAGGACAGGCATTTTTGTTTTAGTTTTGAGACCAGATCAATTGAAAAAGTCTAAATTTGAAAGAGGAATTTTAGAATACAAATGGCGTAAGTTTTTAAATAGTATTCGTTAGGCTATACCTAATAATAGAACATAAAACATGAAATATAGAATTGCATTTTTCCTAATAGCATTTTTTTTCTCCCTGGCTTCAATTGCTCTGGGGCAAATTAATGTAATTAAGCTTGATCCTTCAAAACTACCGAAGGGAATATATGTTCAGGGTGAAATTGAAAACGCAGTTCGATATACAGATAAATTAGGTGACAACATTGTTATTACAACTGAGACGGGGCAATATCCGAGCAAGAAAGTGAATGAAGAAGATGATAAGGATGCTGAGCTGTTTGCTTACCATTTTCTTTCTCATAGTGATACAATAAAACAAACCTGGAAAGTTTATGATTTTATAAAAGCATGTCCGTTTGACATAGAAGCTAATTTTGTAAAAAATACTTTCGAGGTGACAGACCTCAATAATGATGGAATTGCTGAAGTTTGGCTTGTCTATAAAACCACCTGTCACAGTGACGTTAGCCCGTCTGATATGAAAATCATTATGTATCAGGGATCGCAAAAGTTTGCTATGAGAGGAAGAAACAAAGTGAAAATTTCTGATACTGAGTTTGAGGGTGGAGAATATGCGTTTGACAAAGTATTTACTGATGGGTCCATAGTATTTAGGGACTTTGCTAAGAAATTGTGGGACAAAAATATAATGTAATTTTAACTGATCTTTTATTCAACATTTATGGAACAGACAATCACAAATACAATTAAAATCAATGCTTCCGCTTCTAAAGTATGGGATGCCTTAACAAACCCTGAAAAGACCAGGATCTATATGTATGGCTGCGAAACAGTTTCTGACTGGAAAGTTGGAAGCGAATTATTTTGGAAAGGTAATTACGAAGGAAAGGAAATGATCTTTGTTAAAGGACATATTGTAAGTATTGAACCATCAGTAAAATTGGTTTATACAACCTTCGACCCTCACTCCACAATAGAAGATAAAGTGGAGAATTATTTAACAGTAACATATTCACTTGCATCTGAAAACGGACAAACCATTTTAACTGTTGTACAAGGCGATTACTCTAAAGTGGCTGATGGGGAGAGGCGATACAAAGGAGCATCAAACAATGGTGAAGGCTGGAATCCTATTCTGGTTGAAATTAAAAAACTAGTAGAAGGAAATTAAAATGACCCCAACATTTTTTGCAAAACAATCTGATTTTAGGAAATGGTTAGAGAAAAACCATAAAAAAGAAACAGAATTGTTAGTCGGTTTTTATAAAGTAGACAGTGGTAAACCAAGCATGAGCTGGTCGCAATCCGTTGATCAAGCTCTTTGTTTTGGCTGGATTGATGGAGTTCATAGATCAATTGACAAAGACAGCTATTCCATTCGTTTTACACCAAGAAAAGCCATAAGTATTTGGAGTGCAATAAATATTAAAAAAATTGAAGAGCTTACAAAACAAGGATTAATGCAGCCTGCAGGACTTGCAAGTTTTAAATTGAGAAAAGAACATAACTCTAAAATTTATTCTTACGAAAAGGAAGCACAAAAGCTTCCTCCTGACTTTGAAAAAAAATTCAACGCCAATAAAAAGGCCTGTGAATTTTTCACAACACAGGCACTATCTTACCAAAAGGCTATTATACATTGGATAATGGCGGCTAAACAAGAAACAACTCAGTTTGCGCGGCTTGATAAAATAATAGCTGAAAGTGCGGAACATAAGCGGTTCAAATAATTTACGAGTTGTTTATCCCGTTCCGCTTTATTTAACCAGCATTTTTCCATCTCATAGGTTAATTGCCAAAAATAGTTTAAATTTGTAAAAACTTTAGGGGTGCCATAATACCGGCTGAGATAATACCCTCATACCTGATGCAGTTAATGCTGCCGTAGGAAAAAGAAGATACTCTGTCCATAGAGCATTCCTGAAGTTTCAAAATAGTATAGGAATGGAAATCAAACTCAACAATATAATTAAAGTTTTTCCGGAACAATGCAGCGTTCAACAATTGCTTGACGAGGTTATTCCCGAAAAGCAAAAGGGGATTGCTGTTGCCTTGAATAATTCTGTAATTCCGAAAACTAATTGGCAAAATCAATTTTTAAAACAAAATGATGAAGTGCTCATCATTAAAGCTACACAAGGCGGGTAATTAAACATTATACAATATTTCAAAAACTATAAATATGAAAAATAAAGACAAGAAACCAACGGACCAAGCTCTTTCGCTTGTGCCCTTAACAGGCTCAAAGAAAATTTATGTACAGGGAAAAGTACATGATATTCAAGTAGCGATGCGTGAGATATCTTTATCTCCCACAAAACTTGTTAATGGAAAAATAGAAGATAATCATCCAGTTACGGTGTATGATACAAGCGGACCTTATACTGATCCTGATGTAAAGATCGATCTGAAAAAAGGATTGACAAGATTACGTGAAGAGTGGATCTTAAAACGTGGAGATGTGGAGGAACTTGATGGTTTTACTTCCGAATATTGTGCAAAACGTTTGGCGGATAAAAATCTTGATCACTTACGCTTCGAACATTTAAAAAAGCCATTGAAAGCTAAAGCTGGTTGTAATGTTTCTCAAATGCACTATGCAAAAAAAGGGATCATTACACCTGAAATGGAATACATTGCCATTCGTGAAAACCAACGGATCGATATTTTGAAAGAGCAGCTTAAAGGGCAACACCAGGTTCTTACACAGCAACACGAAGGACATAGTTTTGGAGCAAATACTCCTAAAGGATATATTACTCCCGAATTTGTTCGTGATGAAGTAGCAGCAGGCAGGGCAATAATCCCTTCAAATATCAATCATCCTGAAAGTGAGCCAATGATCATTGGAAGAAATTTTTTGGTGAAGATCAATACCAATATTGGAAATTCAGCTGTTTCTTCAAGTATTGAAGAAGAGGTTGAAAAGGCTGTGTGGAGCTGCCGTTGGGGTGGTGATACATTAATGGATCTATCAACAGGTAAAAATATTCACGAAACAAGAGAATGGATTATTCGTAATTGCCCGGTACCGGTTGGTACTGTGCCTATTTACCAGGCATTGGAAAAAGTAAATGGTAAAGCTGAAGATCTTACATGGGAAATTTTCAGAGATACCTTAATTGAACAAGCCGAACAAGGTGTTGATTATTTCACTATTCATGCTGGAGTATTGTTACGTTATATTCCGCTTACTGCAAAGCGTGTAACAGGTATCGTTTCAAGAGGTGGTTCTATTATGGCAAAATGGTGTTTGTCGCACCACAAAGAAAGTTTTCTATATACGCACTTCGAAGAAATTTGTGAGATCATGAAAGCGTATGATGTTTCGTTTTCATTAGGAGATGGATTACGTCCGGGTTCTATTGCAGATGCAAATGATGCAGCGCAGTTTGCTGAATTAGAAACCTTAGGTGAACTTACAAAAATTGCCTGGAAGCATGATATCCAAACGATGATTGAAGGTCCGGGGCATGTGCCAATGCACCTGATCAAAGAAAATATGGACAAACAATTAAAAGAATGTCACGAAGCACCTTTCTATACACTAGGCCCTCTGACTACTGATATTGCTCCGGGATATGATCACATCACTTCTGCTATTGGTGCTGCAATGATCGGTTGGTTTGGTACAGCAATGCTTTGTTATGTAACACCAAAAGAGCATTTGGGATTACCGAATAAAAAAGATGTAAAGGATGGAGTGATCACATACAAAATTGCTGCTCACGCTGCCGACCTTGCAAAAGGACATCCGGGAGCTCAATACAGGGACAATGCATTAAGCAAAGCTCGTTTTGAATTCCGTTGGGAAGATCAGTTTAATCTATCGCTTGACCCTGATACTGCACGTGAATTCCACGATGAAACGTTACCAGCTGACGGTGCAAAAGTTGCTCATTTTTGTTCCATGTGCGGACCTCATTTCTGCTCCATGAAAATTAAGCAAGATGTGAGAGATTATGCTGCAACCCTTGAAACTTCGGATGAAGATGCTTTGCAAAAAGGAATGCAGGAAAAATCACAGGAGTTTAAAGAAAAAGGTAGCGAAGTTTATTTATAGTTTTAATTTGGGCGTTCCCTTTCTTAAACAAGAAAGGGCTGGGCTTTACGCTTCAATCTTTGCTTCCGCTAATTAGCGGAAGCAAAGGATTTACGCTGCAATCCCTAACGCAACATTACAGTTCAGACCTGACTGGTTTTCAAAACTTATCAGGTCTACTTTAAAAATGATAGAAAAATGTCCATCTAAAAGTAATATTTAAAATGGTAATTATTATTTCTAATCCAACTGCTATTACTGCTGAGCAAACAATCATCAAACAATTGTTTGATGAAGGATTAGAAGTTTTTCATGTCAGAAAAAAAGAATTTTCTGAAAATGAAATG
>JAZKBX010000130.1:3917-10977 GCA_040388455.1 Bacteroidota bacterium | reverse complement strand
TATAAATGGAAATTTTTTATTGATCACTTCCGCATTTCACATGCGTAGAAGCTTAGGTTGCTTCAATAAAGCCGGCATTTCTGTAGAGCCTTATAGTACCGATCGTTATGCAGGGCCACGTAAATATGAATTTAACCATTTGTTTATCCCCGAACCTTCTATCATCTATAGTTGGGATATATTAATTCATGAAATAGCAGGATATATTACGTATAAAGTAGTAGGGTATAGTTGATTTTAAATTGCTTTACTAACATTGTGTTTTTCATACAACCTTGTACAAATGATTAATTTTTATTTCAAGGTATTCATTCAACAATGTTATAAAAATTACTGCACTATCAATTTTACAGGTGGAAAGTTTTTCTTTTTAGTTACGGCCTTTATAATATAAATTCCTTTTGTATAGGATGATATATCAATAGGTTGGGATGATGACGTTAAAAAATAATGTCCGGTAACAGAACCAATACAATTATAAACAGTCAAATGAATAGGGTCGTTTATATTCCAGGTAGTATTGATATAAAGCAGTTCGTGAGAGGGGTTTGGGAATATGCTTAGAAGCCCTGAAGAGGCAACCTCTTTATCCAAACCTGTAGGAATACTTGAGCTGCAAGTAGTATAGTAAGCATCTGAAAATCGCTCTTTTGCAGGCACAGTACCTGAATTAATTATGTTGGGAATGCCAACTGATGGCCAATTGGGATTACTTTGCAAAAAAGATGGAATAGAAGAATAGTAATATGAAGTATCGGTTAATACATTGGTACCTGTTGCATAAATAGTTCCCTTAACATTATTTCCATATTGAAAATGTCCAATGCCACTAATGAAATAAAAGCCCAATGAAATTCCGGTGTTCGTAACTTCATTGCCTATAAAATTTTGGTTGTCGGAGGCTGGATTGTTATTCATAAAAATACCATATAGCTCACCTCGGTTTCTTAAAAATGTATTATATGGGCCATTTTTACCATGGGAATCGTCAATCACAATATTCTGTCCTATATTGCCTTCAAATAAATTCGCATAAGGATAGTTGCCATGCAACACCATATCTCCAGCTGAGTTTGCAGGTAAACTTGGCTCGGTCCAGAAGGGATCAATTGAATAATTGTATCCAAAAACGTTTCCGTTAGCACCGGATTGCAAAAGCATTGAATGACGTAAGTGCTTGAATATATTATTTTCTATTAAACATTCACCACTTGTTGTTTGACAAGTGATGCCATATCCTTGCCCACCGCCACCATATGCAAAAGCATCATGAAAATAGGAGCCTGTAATGGTCAAATTTGTTGTTCTGTTAATTTCTATATGTGAAAAATTACATTGAAAGCTCTCAATACCTGAAATCCAGCATTGTGCCGCATAATCAAAATTAATATTACTTGTTTGCCCTATAGTTTGATCCGCACGATGAATTTTAAGACATTCAATTCCTACTCCGGTAATCATATTTAATTTAGTTATTTCCGGATTCTTCACTATATCATAGCTAAGACGTAAGGGATTTGCAAAAAATATTTTATTTGAAGCAATAGATTCTATTTTAACAATTTGTCCAACTGTTCCGTAAGCCCATGCAGAAAATAAAATACTACTGTCATTAAAGGATAATTTTAAATAGTCTCCTGTCGTGAATCCCGAAGCATCATCAACATTTATAAATGAACTGTCCTTGTCTGCATTGCTGGTAAGCATGGCAGTTGTGTTTGATGCAGTACCTGAAATGTTGATTGCATCCGAAGAGTTTCCAATGGCTATATCGAATTCCAAAGTAGTACTATCCGAAGAAGCTCCCCTTAATATCAATCCCGACCGTAAATTGATGGGAGAATTAAAAATAAAAGTTCCTGAAGGAAAATAAATGACCCCATCTGCACCCGAAAGTGAATTGACGGCATTCATAAAAGCAGTATCATTAGATCCCACGCCATCACCTGATCCACCATAATTACTTATGTCCACAACAGTGGGATAATCAGGGATTACGCCTTTAAATCCAGCTAGGCTCCAATCAACCGAACGATTGGAAGGCAAAACCTGTGCGGTTGAAAAAGAAGTAACGAAGAGAAAAGAATAGAATAAATTTTTAAAATACATATTTTAAGAGCGATTTAAATTTTAATTACATATTTTGTTATTGAATGCTTGCTCATTGCAAGTTCTGTTGAAACTAGATCCGGCTGTGTCATCCCGAACTTTTGTGAGGGATCTTGTTATTATGAAAGATCTTGCAAAACAACTAACAAAATCCCTCTTGGCGAAAAAGCCAATCGGGATGACATTGCCTGTAAATGTGGTTCATATTCACAATTTAAAAATTATTTAGAAATTAAACGTAATGATAGAATTAATTTTGAATAAAATTTAAACAGCCCCTAAGTATTTAAAGATATTAATAAATAAATGTTCAAAAAAAAGAGTTCTCTGATTTAAATCAGAGAACTCTTTTTTTTGAAATGATAATTTCAGTTTAAGAAAGTGCATTTAATTTTTCAATAAAGCCAATTGCTTTATCTTCCAGATCTTCTGAAATTTTGTTAAAGTGTGTTTTCACTGCTTTGCCTTTTGTAATATCCTGAGCATTATTCACACGAAACATTAAATCATCAGCCAGATCAACTGCTTCATCAATAATTGCATTGATTGCCTTGTCATTTTTAGCAGGGTTGTTTAACATTTCTGAATAACATTCTTCTAACACATCACCAAGTACATTGTTAATGTCTTTTTTAATATCTCTGCGATTAGCCATTTTTTTATGTTTAGATTTATTTTTCTACAAAGTTAATAGAAATAAAATGGGTATTTCTTATTTATTTATTATAATCATGCTTTTTCGAATTATAAGTAAATTTTTCCTGGAAAACTCTATAAACGGAAGACGCTGAGATACATATAAATAAAATATGCCCGAACAAAAGACATCATCTTAAGTTCGGACATAAACTTCTATTTTATTTGAAAAATTATTTTGCACCGATAGTTGTTGGGCCTTTAAATTTTTCTGGAAATTGTTTCATAATACCTATGGAAAGCATATCTGACATTTCAAGAATTTCATTGTGCACTTTGTCGTAGGCTACAACATCAGCATCATAATTTTTGTCTTTTCTTGCCATCGCTTCTTCAGTAGTTAACTTCAGGTGATCATGCATCATCATTTTCATATCCGCTAGTTTCCAGTTTGGATTTGCTTTACTTAAAAATGCAGAAATTTCATCAGCATTTACATACCACATGTCGTTTGCTTCTTTAAAAGCTTTATCATTATTATTTTTTTTCGCAGTTAATAAATTTGCAGCTGTTGTAATATGTACATATAACAAATCTGTTAATTTCTGGCCGGCCTCATTTCCATAATAAGGTTTTATAGCATTTCCTATATCATCCTGATTTTTAAGTAATCTGTTAACTGCCTGGTCTTTTCCTGGCAGATCATCCATGATGTTAAAAATTACATTCCGGGTCCACATAACGTGGTCTTCCCATAATTTATTCATACTTGTTTTTAATTCAATTTCGGTAGTTGAATTTTCATTTAAATTGTTTGGCTTGTCTGAGGCAATTATACTGTAGCTCAATGCGATTATTCCTATTGCAACAAAAGTTAATACTAAAATTTTTTTCATTTTTTTTATTTTTTTTGGTTAGTTAAATACCCCGATAAAAAAAATATACCTTCTAATGAAATTGTCATGATCAATAAGAAATATTGAAAAGAAGGAATAAATTTTCTCAGTGTGTGGAATTCTTTCACCCAAAATATGTGAATATGGTTTTATCTTAGATGTTTTTTCTCTTTTTTTGTTGGCGGATACTTCTTTTATTCAATTACTTTTATGCTCTTGTTGCTTAATATTTTAGATTAAAAAAAATGGAAACGAAAAATGTAATATTGGTTGATGAAAACGATGTTTCAAGAGGTGTTATGGAAAAGATGGAGGCGCATCAAAAAGGAGAACTACATAGGGCCTTTTCAATATTTGTTTTCAATTCTAAAAATGAATTATTGCTTCAAAGAAGGGCATTGAATAAGTATCATTCTGGTGGACTATGGACCAACACCTGTTGCAGCCACCCTTTACCGGATGAAAATATAAAAGAGTCGGCTCATAAACGTTTACAGGAGGAAATGGGCTTTGATTGTATTCTCAATAATGCATTTCATTTTATTTATAAAACCGAATTAGATAATGGATTAACCGAACATGAATTAGATCATGTTTTTATAGGATATTATGATAAAAGTCCAGTTTTAAACAGTGAGGAAGCAATGGATTGGCAATACATGGCTATTGATGAAATTAAAGAAAATCTAAAAATAAGCCCTGAGCAGTATACCGTTTGGTTTAAAATTATTTTTGAAAAGGTTTTAGAAAATATTTAAACTAAAGAGCCTGTTTGAAATTTAATTATATATTTTGTTATTGAATGCTTTGCTCCATTGATGGTTTCTGTTGAACCTTCCTCCAGCTGTGTCATCCCGAACTTTTGTGAGGGATCTTGTTGTTCTAAAAAATATTGCTAAAACCACTACAAGATCCCTCTTGGCGAAAAAGCCTATCGGGATGACATCGCCTATATATATGGTTCTTATTCACAATTTAAAGATTATTTAGAAATTAAATGTAGTGATAGAATTAATTTTGAATAAAATTTAAACAGACTCTAATTGTCTATTTTTCATTCTAATTTTAATACCAATCCTCCATAACTATCCAACTCATTAATTTTACTGTTAAGTAGGAGCAGTGGGTGCCCTTTCGGTAGTTCAAGTTTTATAGTTTGCGTTGACATATTCAATACCACGAGATATTTTTTCCTTTCAAGTATGCGGTAAAAAGCAAAAATTTTGGATGTGCAATATTCCTCTGCAATTTTTAATTCCCCTGAATACAATGCCGGTATTGATTTTCGGAGTGCCAGTAATTTTTTGTAAAAAGTAAGAAGGGATGTGCTATCCGCATTTTGTTTTTCTACATTTAGTGTTGCATACTGCTCAGTAACAGGTAGCCATGGATCATTTCCCTTCGTGAAGCCCGCATTATTTTCATTGTTCCAAAGCATAGGAGTTCGGCATCCATCGCGGTTTATTGCTTCCTTGCTCATGTTTGCCAGGAATTGTGGTAGCCATTTGTAACGCTGTGCCATTGGGTCTTTCCCGTTCTTTAAAGGAATATTTGTTTGAGGCATTCCGAGTTCTTCTCCATAATAGGTAAAAGGTATCCCTCTTACCGTAAACTGAAACAGAGCCAATAATTTTGCTTTGTTAATATCATTTTTTAATCTTGAGATACTGCGTTTCCTGTCATGATTGCTAAATACATAAGTTGGTATAAATGGAGCTTCGAAGTTTTTCTCAAACAAAGAAACTAATTTGCGATATGCTTTGGCTTTAAAAGGAGTCCCCAATGTTTTAAAGAGGAAAACACTGTTCAGGCCGGGCTTACCATTGTGGTTGCAGTATTTTTTTAATATGTTGGCATCTCCAAAAACTTCACCTATTAAGTACTTGTTGCCTGTTTGATCCATATTTTGTCTCAGTTCAGTAGCAAATTCAAAACTCTGTGAATTATTTATATTATATTTTGCCTTCTGAAAAAAGCCATCGGGATTTTCTTCATTTGGGATAATTTTAAAACTAAAGGGATTGTTGCTAAAAGTTGAATCTTCATAAATGGCATTAAAAATATCAAGCCGAAATCCATCAACTCCCTTCTCTGCCCAGTATCGCGTAACATCAAGCATGGCTTTTTTTACGTCCTTGTTTCGGTAATTCAAATCGGGCTGAAACGATAGAAAAGAGGCCCAGTAAAATTGTTTCCTTTCCTTATTATAATGCCATCCGCTGCCACCAACCATTGATTTCCAGTTGTTGGGCGGACGTGTTCCATTTTTTCCTTTGCCATCTTTCCAAACATACCAATCTGATTTATTGTTGTTAGTTGAGAGTGCTGATTCTTTGAACCACGGATGCTCATCAGAAGTATGGTTCATCACCAGGTCGAAAATGATTTTCATTTTCCGCCTATGTATTTCCCTGATCAATTGATTGCAGGTAGCAGAATCGCCATATTCTGGTGCGATTGAATAGTAATCGCTTATGTCATAACCAAAATCCTTTTGGGGACTCATAAAAAAAGGAGAGATCCAGATCGTTTCAAATCCCAATTCCTTGATGTGATCTAATTTTTGAATGATACCTTTCAAATCACCGATCCCGTCTCCATTGCTATCATAAAATGAACGGGGATAAATTTGATAAACTGTAGTTCTTTTCCACCAGTCGTTGGTTGTTTCCTGCGCTGTAACAGGTAATAGAGGAGTAAGAAGGGATAGACAAATAATAAAAATTTGTAACTGTATAGTTTTTTTATTTCGAAGTGACATACGGTTACGAATACTTAGTTTGTATTGTTGGGATAAAATTCATTTTTATTTACACGCTTAAAATTAGTAATTAAATGTTTGTATTTCAAAATTCAAATATTAAAAGGAAAAGCTTGATGTACTGAAACAGGAAGGATCATTTTGAATAGAAAGTTTTTAAAAACTCTATCAATCCACATTTTTTTTAAATTTTGAATTAGCCCTTTATTTAAAGCAATTTCCTGAATTGCAATTTCCCGGCTTTGGCGATTGGAAATGCCTCCTTAACGAATTTGATAAATGAAAGACCGGATCAAGGAATAAACTTGTGTTAGAATTAAAATCAGGAAATCATGAAAATTCTAATTAAATTTTTTTCAATACTATTTTTATTAAATATATGTGGCATTGTTACCCCCGAAAAGAGTACTGCTCAGGGTGTTAGTTTTCAAATATTTTACGATAATTTAAGTCCTTACGGACATTGGGTAGATTATCCTGATTATGGTTTTGTTTGGATACCTATGGTTGATGCCGATTTTTTTCCTTATGGTAGCAATGGACATTGGGTATTCACCAATTATGGATGGACATGGGTATCCCATTATAGCTGGGGCTGGGCACCTTTTCATTATGGACGATGGACCTATGATGATTATTACGGTTGGTTTTGGATCCC
>JAZKBX010000130.1:0-3817 GCA_040388455.1 Bacteroidota bacterium | reverse complement strand
TTAAAATTAAGCCCGAAAAGAGAGAGGTAGAACCTAAGCCAACTCAAAAAGAGAAAGAGTTGAAACAAAATGTTCCGAGGGATATTAGGGAAAAGGAACCAATTCAACCAAAAAGACAACCGGCTCCTCAGCCTGTTCCAATTCAAAGAGAACAACCTGAAAGAAGGCAAGAGCCGAAACAGCAAAATGTTCAGCCAAAAGCAAACCCTAATGTTGCTCCAAAAGTGGCTGAGCCTAAACAGAACGTAAATCCTCCAACACCAGTGTTGCCAAGGACTGAACAAAAAACAAAACAAAAACCAAGAAATAAGTAAAAAAATAATTTTGTAATTAGTTTTAATATAACAAATGAACATGGAAACAATTTTGATCCCTATTGATTTTTCTGAAGTATCAAAAAATACTGCTGAATATGGTATTCAATTTGCCAAAGAAAGAAATGCAAAGCTAATTCTTTTGCATATTTTTCATATTCCGGTATATGCCGGTGATGATGTTGCTTTTATGCCTCCTTATGATGAATTAGAAGAAAGCAATATGATTGCTATGAAAAAATTTGAAAAGGAATTACGGGAGAAATACTCGTTTACAAATCCTATTGAAAATGTGATCAAATCAGGCTTCTTAATCAGTGAAATTGCCGACATTGTTGAAGCGAAAAAGATTAGTTTAATTATTATGGGGATTTCAGAGGCCGGCAAATTATCCGAAATATTACTAAGCAGCAATAGTGTTGGGGTTATTAAAAATACAAACTGTCCAACTTTAATTGTGCCCGAAGGAATACCCTACCGACCAATAAATACAATAGTATTTGCCTGTGATGATATAGAAAAAATTGCAGAAACCAATGCCGCTGAACAAATAACAGAGTTTGTTGAATTATTCAATTCAAAATTAATTGTACTTACTGTTGTTGAATCATTTGAAACTCTTGATCAGGAAATTTTATTGGAGGCAAAAAAAGAGATCCTTTTTGAAGGCTTGAGTTATTCGGTGCATTTTATTGAAGGAGATAATTTAGTTAAAAATATCAATAATTTTATTGAAAAGAATAATGCAGATCTTTTAATTATGATCCCGAGAAAGCACACCATTTTTTCGAAGCTATTTCGCGAAAGCAATACAAAAAAGATGGCGTTTAATTCTCCAATTCCTTTGTTGGCAATTCATGAGTAAAATGTAACAAAATTGTAATTCAGGCTTGTTAAAATTATTATGTTTACAACGAAATTGAGGGTCAAAGTGCTTATACACCATTTTCTCGACAAGCTTTGAATGACCATATGCGCAGCCATTTCGAGTTTGCCGAGAAAGTGCGGATGATTACCTTAACGAATTAACTTATATAAAGTTTATTATTGTTAACTTTAGATTTATTATTTCTGATTTTTCTAAGAGAAAGCACTTTTGGTTTGCTATATTTTATTGGGAAATTGTAATCAATATTTTTAAAAATTTAATTTGAATTCCGCTAGCCCTTTATTTTCGAACAGTGTCAGGTTGTTTTTACGAAGATCAATAGTATTAGCCTGTATATTGTTAATGGCAGATGTCCTATCCGCACAAACAAAGGACACCCTTGTTATATATAAAAAAATACAAAAATTTGCGTATCGTCATAGAGCTACTACCTTATTGTACAAAGCTATTTTTGTTGAACCTGTTCCAAAAAAATACGAAAAAAAATCCTTGTCTGACGATCAAAAAAAGACAGATCCGAATTTAAAGTTTGAAGGACGAATCATAAGGAATATTGATATTGTAGTTTATGACCCTTTTGGATATTCTGTAAATGATACCACAAGGAAAGACATAAACCCATTTCAAAAGGTTGGTAATAAATATCATATTGCAACCCGTCATAAGATCATTCGAAATTTATTGTTATTCAAGAAAAATGATAAAGTTGAATTGCTTGTTATCAATGAATCAGAAAGGATAATAAGAGATGCAAATTATATAAATGATTCACGGATTTATATTACTGCGGTTCGCGGTAGCAAGGACAGTGTGGATATATTAGTGGTGGCGAATGATAAATGGACATTGGATGCTCCTATTTCGGGTGGTACTTCCGGTGGGCATGTTAGGTTCAGGGAACGAAACATATTGGGTTCGGGCCAGCAATATTCACAATACATTGGCTATGATTTTACGACCGGGGCGTATGATTACCGCGGTGATTATGTAGTAGGGAATATTAAAAACACTTTTATTTCTTCCTCCCTGTTTTACACTACCGACAAAAATATTACATCTACCGGTTTTTCTTTAAGCCGTCCTTTTTATTCTGCTTTAGCCCAGTGGGCAGGCGGTATAGCTTGTACTAAAGCTTGGGGAACGTATACCCAATTGGACACTATTCAGCATATCGAAAATAAATATCGGCTTGATTATATTTCTTCTGATGTTTGGGTGGCGAAAAACTTTAATCCGGGCACTGGTAAAAGGATCAATAGAAAAAACATCAATATTGTTGCCGCCTTGCGTTATGCTGATACACGCTTTCAAAGTAAACCTTCGTATACAATTGATACCGCCAAAACTAACTTTAACTCTACATTATACCTCAGCAGCATAGGCTTTTCACTTCGAAAGTATTATAAAGATCAATATATTTATCGTTTTGGGGCCAATGAGGATGTTCCGGAAGGACTGGTTGTTCAGGTTTTGTATGGATTATTATATAAGGAGCAGAATAGCTTTAAATATTATACAGGATTTGAAGTGTCGCGTGGGAAGCATTTTGAGAGATTCGGTTATTTATCCGGTAGCTTCGTTTACGGTACATTTTACAATAAATCAATTTATAAAGATGGTACAGTAAATGCTGGAATATATTATTTTAGTAATATATTCGGAAACAGTAAATGGTATTTTCGCCAATTTGTAAACTATAAATTTGTATATGGCTTTAATAAAGGCCCAACTCAAAAAATCACTCTTCGCCCGGATGAAATGTATGGTTTTAATAACGGGACTTTATTAGGCAGAACCAAAATGGTTTTAAACCTGGAAGCAGTTGCTTATGCTCCGTATAATATTATTGGTTTTCGATTTGCACCACTTTTATTAGTTGCAGGTGGTTTACTGGAAACCGATAAAGTTAAATTGTTTCAAAGTGTTGTTTATCAGGCCTATTCAGTGGGTTTACTCATTCGGAATGAAAATTTGCTCAATGCAAGTTTCGAAATTACTTATGGAATATATCCTAATTTACCGGATGGAAATACTCGGTTTTATAAGTTTAACCCTGTTACCAGTTTTACTCTTAAAGTGAGAAGTTTTGCTATTTCAAAACCAACTATAGTTGATTATTATTAATTTTTGCCGGGATTTTTATTTTCAAAAATTTCTATACCCTGCGAATAAATATCAAACCAAATTTTTTTTCGGCTATCTAAAACACCCTTTCACCGAATATAAATTGAATATTTTATGCAATGGAGATACTTTTACAGTATAAATTAAACAGGTATAAATCAAACAATTTAAATTTAAAAAATTATGAAAAAATTATTTACTCTAATCATATTTTTTGTTGCTACAAGCATTTTTTTTACATCTTGTAATCAAACAGTAGGTATTTCTTTGACCAAACGCCATTATAGAAGTGGGTATAATCTGGAGGTTTCAGGTAAACCCTCAAAAGTTAAAACAGCTGAGGTTGAAACAATTGAAAATACAGCTCCTGAAGAACAGGAATATGCCTCAACACAACCTTCAGGTGAAAATTACATCAAACCTAAGCCGATGTCATTTACAGATAATAGTTCAGAAAACACTGTAAAGGTTGATAATGAAGCAAATGTTG
>JAZKBX010000129.1:7972-10308 GCA_040388455.1 Bacteroidota bacterium | reverse complement strand
TTGAATGAATTTAATGTAGATTCAAGAATCCCTTTTAAACCATCTGCATTAATTAGACTATCGGTAAAGGAAATGTCCCATTGCCAGGTAGTTCCTCCCACAAAATCGGGGTCGGAGATGGTGGCATATGGGTTGGAAACAGGGTAACTCAATTGAGATGAGCCGGGAACGATGGAAACTCCGGTGGGAAGAACGGCTACGAGAAAAACGTGGTAAGCCGTGCCCATCTGTACATTGAGTCCTACCGCAGTATAGCTTGCTGTATCACAGAGCTGAATGGTGACGGGGGGGGCTGTAACATTCACAATGAGTGCGGGCATTAGTGGTGTCAGCTTTAATTTGATTGATTTGGCTGTGCAAGGATATGTTTGCAGGCTGGCCGGATATCCTGCGTTACAGTTCCATCCCGAATAAATAATTATACTATCTTTTGCACAAGAAGTAAATACAGCTGTGACCCTGAAATTGCGGACCATACCAGCATTAATTGTTCCAACCTGGTAAATGTCGCCAATTGGCGGAATGACGACATTGTTATCTAAATCAAAAATCTGAGTGATGGAAACTCCGGAAATCACAGGACCGCTTAACCAGGTGTTCAGTGCATTAGATGTGTTGGAGGTGTTGGAGACGCTTATATCCCAACTTGCAGCAGCATTAGGAGCATTGATTGATGGCAATGTTGCCTGTAAAAACAAAACAGGGGCTTCGTAAACAATATAATCTTGAATCAGTGGTAAAAATGTAGAAGCGCTTCCCGGTCCGGTTAAATAATTGAATGGAGTAACGGCAAATGTCCAATCATGTTTTATTCCCTGAGACAAAACCGGAGTTACCTTACAGGAAGGCCGCATGGTTACCTCTAAAGTGCCATGATATCCATCATCGCTCAAAGGGACCGTTCCTCCGTATCCTTCAAAATATTGTTCTACAGGAAAGGTAAGCGTGTCTGAATTGGAATTGTTTGGTGTTAAAGATACCCAAAGAGATGTATTAGTATTAAGTGTTCCGGATGTTCTAACCTGATTGAAGCGTGCAGAAATATAATTATATCCTGATGGCATTATTGCGGTTAATATGTTGATATGTGACCAGTTGCGGCATTCATAAGGGAATAAATTCCCCCCCGCGTAATTATTACAGCATGGACCGATACTGAGGTAATAATTCTGACGTATAATTATATCATTACAGGATTTTACGGAATAACTTTCAGGGCCATAATTGGTAAAATAATACCCTATTATGGAACAATTTCCATTAAACTTTCCACACTGAAATTTGTTGGCGGCTAAACTTGGGTTTGAAATATCACTCAGGTAAAATTCATTGGTTGAGTAACAATTTAAAGGAGCTGCGTTTCCAATATTTGAAGCAACTTTATATCGGGGTTTAAATACCAGGGAATCATTATTGGAATAGGTGAACCCTCCCGGGAGACAGCCTCCAAGTGCAAGTGTGCTCAGGTCATATTTAAAAACCCTCGTTGTTCCGGAAGTGGTAACTACAGGATTACCCGGTGTTGTAAAATTAGTACAGGTGGCAACTACCAGACCTCCCCGGTATATTTTTAATGTGGCATCCACAAAATCCAGGCGATTACCATTTGACATGGAAGAATTGGCATAACAATACTGCCAGGAGGGATATGTTAAGCTGGTTTTGACCTTCCCGTTAAATGATGCTGTAATGGTATCACCAAACATGGCCCTGTCGGTTTTAATTTTTGTAAAATCTAAACTTCCAATTAAATCAGGCAGACCGTTACCCCCTCCTGCTTCATTATCGGGCTTGCCGTAGCTTGTGCGTTTCATTTCATAACTGCTGTTGATCATACCTTCCGGGCAGGCTACCGGACAAAGTATATTAATAGCTGCATTTTGGCATGAAACACCAATAGCGCAGGCACATGTGCTGTTGGGGATATAATAGGATTTTATGCTAACTGCACCTGAACTGCCGGTTCCTCCGCAACTGGCACAATCAACGGTTAAATTAATCTTTATTTCGGCCTGGGTAAGACTCCATGGCGCATTGCCATTAAAAACAGCAGTAACAATATTTCCTGAAGTGGTTACAGAAGTGGGTGTCCAGGTATTAATTCCGTTAGACCGAAGAATCTGGAGGTTTCCCGCCCCCGGGACATAGCTTAAACAGGGAGGCAGGGTATATTCAAATTTCCAGTAAGCTCCGGGTCCCACAGGAAAAGAATGTTCATAATAGGAAAACAAAAAATTAAAAGTACCGGTTTGGCCGGAAGTTAAAGTTGAGGGGGAACCATTGTTTGTGAGGCCTGCGCGCATTCGTGAATACACTCTCCCCCATGTTTCAGAAAT
>JAZKBX010000129.1:0-7872 GCA_040388455.1 Bacteroidota bacterium | reverse complement strand
TGTTTGTGAGGCCTGCGCGCATTCGTGAATACACTCTCCCCCATGTTTCAGAAATCACATAGGTGCTTTGGCAGATATTCTGATAACTGCCCTTAAATCGCCAGCCGTTGATATCATAATGCCCTACACTTGTGCACTCATTATAGCAGCAGCTATAACTGTTCCATTTTACATAAACTGTATCACCGGGATTAATAGAAGGAATAGTAAACAACACCCTGCCTTTTGGAGTTGTCATGCACGCAAGAGTTGCAGTTGTAAAAGTACTTGTAGGAATAATTGAAGATGGTGTTCCTGAGTAGCCTATCTGTATGGTAAAGCTTGCCGGGTCAATGTTTGAGCCCAGATTAGCCTGGTAGCCAATACTTGTAGACTGAAAAACTTCCATCAATACATTTACAGCCTTTCCTAATCCTGTATTGACAATTTTGAGTTGTTGCAAACTTGCATTTCCTGCTCCAATACATGAATTCATGGCAGCAATAGGAGTAATCACCAAATTAGGAATCAAATTAGGAAAAACAACGTTAGCATTAGAAACAGAGGACTGGCAATGCTCTGCATTACACCCCCAATACGCTTCAAAAGTTGATGCGACAGAAATACAATCAAGCACATTTACTGTTTCACAGATTGTAATGCTTTCTCCGTTCTCAAATAAATTATCCCCGTCACCAATCAATGCAAAATCCGCACTGCTCAACTCAATTGTTTCTGTTAACCCTGAATTGGTCCAGGTCCCTTTGTTTACCGCTGATATTTGAATTCCGGAACCATGAATATCTGTTAATGTAAACTGGCTAAGTTCACCTAAGCCACCATTGGTAACAGTGATACATCGTGTAAACACATCCCCTATATTACCGGTATAGGATTGATTGGTAACAGCCGAAATGGATAAATTAGGTTGCCTAACTATGTAAGAGTAGGTAGTATGTGAATCGTAATTTGTGGTGTTATTAGCGAAATAATTAACACGAACAACATTCTCGATTATACCTCCTCCGGCAAGATATGCCATAACACTGCAATGTGCGACAGCAATATAGGTGATGTTTAACGTTGTTAAATTAGAAATGTTGGGCAATAAAAAAGTGGGCTGACTCAGATTGGTGATGTTTAATTCGGTTGCCCCTGTTATAGATCCTATCTGATAATCTATGCCAGATGGCATGGTTAGTTTCAACGTGTCGTTGGTAAGTAAAAAAGGGGAAGGGTTAAAAATAGAAATGGTGAAGGATTTAGGCACCCCACAAATAGTCATTTGTGGCGGCACCGTGCTGTTAATAGCAATCATATTGCCCTGACCATAGCACTGGTAATAGAGAAAAGCGAAAATAAAGAGTAGAAAGTTTTTCATGCTTTTCTTTTTTTACTGAATTGAGGTAAAAATTCAACTGCAATGTAATAAAAAGATGCAAAAAAATCAAAAAAAGTTGCACCGATAGGGCTTTTGCTGTTGTTTTTTTTTATTCTTAAGGTTGTCTCAAAGATTGGATTAATTTAATCCTGAGAAGGGTTATTTTGACTGGTGGGGGTACTTTTGAGAGTTGTCGGCTTAAAAAGGCTTTCCGTGGGTTGATTTAATGATCGTGTTTTTCAAAAGAGGAATTGCTTTAAGCACTGTAATAGCAATATTGGTCATGAATTTATTTTTCAATAAATATTGTAAATAGACCGAAAAGTTAATGCGTTTTTGAAATTCAGATTTCCAGATTTTCTCGTACTTGTTTTCTAATTCAACGCGGGTGATTTCTTCATTGAAATAATTTATCAATAACTCATTCAGAAGGAAAGAACTTCGCATGGCCATACTCATCCCGTTTCCAGCGAGCGGGGCAATGTTACCTGCAGCATCACCCAGCATTAGAATATTGTTTTCGACTGCTTTTTTATATCCTATTTTAATTTGTGAAATAACCAATGGCTTCTCAAATAAAAAGTTTGCTTGGGTAAAATACTTTTTCAAAATTGGATTTTGCATTAACACCTGCTCTTCCATTTTTTTTATCTCCCCGTTATGTTTTTTCAGATTTTCGGAATCCGTCAGGTAACAAAAACAATACTTATTGTCTTCAATTTTTGAAATACCGCAATAACCATTTTTGAAATTATGTAATTCTATCAAATCGTCAGGGAAATCAATGTTTATATGATACTTTATTCCTACATAATTTTTTTTTCTTTTACTGAAATTTGTTGTGAACCAACGGCTTAATTTATTATCCAAATTGCTATGCTTGCCCCAAGCACCTACACATATAGAAGCAGAATAATTCCCCTTTTCAGAATCTATTGTAAAATAATTGTCCTGAAATTTCACATCATTTACTTTGCAATCATCGATCAGTTTTACACCCTTATTTACAGCAATTTCAGCCAGTTTAGAATCCAGTAAAAAACGACTTATTCCAAATCCACCTAGATCAAGTTCATGCTCAAAGCGCTTTCCGGAGGGTGATGAAACATTCAGTTTTTTTATTTTTGGTAAATTCATTTCCGATAGGTTTAGACCCAATCGTTCCAGGAAATTCCA
This sequence comes from Bacteroidota bacterium, assembly GCA_040388455.1. GTDB lineage: Bacteria > Bacteroidota > Bacteroidia > 2-12-FULL-35-15 > 2-12-FULL-35-15 > 2-12-FULL-35-15. Next base: position 5,336 of record JAZKBX010000129.1, on the reverse strand, counting down.
GGATTCCATTGAAATATATTCACCACAAACTTTGTGAAAAGGATATTTATGTTTTTCAAATAATAAACAAGAGTATCCCGCATCGGCCATTTGAATAGACAACGTTAATCCTGCCAAACCACCACCAATAATGGCGATCTGATATTGACTGTTTTCATTTATTTGATTTTTTTCTTGAGTCACTCAATAATTGATCTAAGTGTTTTTAAAGTCTTTCCAGGTAAAAATCAAGGGTAATGCCTTTTGGAGAATAGAAAAACCATTAATTAAATATAGCTGAAAATAAACATCATAATAAATGCAAACTGCAGAATCTAAAATAACCCATGTGCCAAATGCTACCATAATGGCATTACGTGCCCAACGTTCCTTCCTTTTGAAAGGATACCATGCTATATACGCAAGTAAAATATAGGAGCATGCAATTGTGCCACCTAATGGGCCACAAATAAAAAATAAAAAAGGTTCAAACTCTGCCGGAATATTTTGTTGATGCCAGAAAAGGCGCGCAAGCGCTTGAATGTAGGGAGTGAATAATGGGTTGTTACCATAAAGAGCGAGAACAATTCCAAACAAAGCAAACAGCAGGCTGGTATAGAAAAGCCACCTTTGCCAAAAAAGAAAGGAACTTATTTTTTTTGAACCTTTATTGATGTCCTGCATACTTTTCATTTCGATGAATAATTAAATAACGAAATGCCCACTTCCATTTCAGATCAATATTTTTTATTTCCGCTTTCTCTAAGATTTTTTTTAACTCTGAATTTTTAAATCCCCGCAACACAGAGAGTGGCGCATCGTTCCTTACTAATGATGATCCGTTTAATATGCGGGTTAAAAATTTAATACTGTAATAGGCAAACCAGTGCCGATGTAGATCATTTATCACAAAACCAATTTTAGCATATTGTTTTATGCAGGTAAAAAGTTCTATTAATTCATCATCTTTTAAATGATGGCAAAACAAAGAGCAATGAATTATATCAACTGTATTGTCATTTTTTAAAAAGGCACGATAATCATTATTCACTCCATTGATCTCCGGATAATCTTTGCAATAAATTTTCATATAATTTATGGCGTCACTATTAAAATCGACCCCGGTTAATTTTACTTTATAGTTGTTTTTTTTTGCCCATTCAGCAATCCTTTTCATCGCATCTCCTCCGCCACAGCCAATATCAACAATGTGGTATATTTTGTTTTTGTCGGTAAGCAGTTCTTTTATTCCGGCAAGTGTAACAGAATGCCCACCAAGTGTTTGGTTGATGAGGTCGAGTTCTTTTAAATTTTGAAATAATAATTCTGCAGGAATGTTTGGAGCATCCAGTAATTCAGATTCGTAGGATCTATTGGAAAATTTATTGCTCATGTTATATGAAAATAACAACAGTTTAATCAAAATGGAAGAGTGCTGTTTCGATGCTTAATCCCGGACCAAAACCAATTGAAAAAACAGAATCATTTTTGTTTTGTTTCGCTTCCATTAATTCATTCAACACAAACAAAATGGTTGGAGAGGACATATTACCGTATTCATCCAGTATTTTATAGGAATATTTTAAATCCTCGTCATTAAGTTGCAACTCTTTTTTAATGGTGTCCAATATTTTTTTTCCTCCAGGATGTACTGCCCATTTTTTAATGGCGTTCGGCTCTATATTAAATTTTTCACTTGCCTTCAGAATAATAGCATTGATCTCATTCCCAATGAAATCAGGTATTTTTGCGTCTAATATCATTTCAAAATTTATGGGTGTGATATTCCAACCCATTAGATCTTTTCCTTTTGGAAGCAACAATGAATAAAACCCATTGATCACTAAGCTGTTCTGCTTGGGATTATTTTGATACTTATCTGAGGTTATAATTACTGCGGCAGCTCCATCACCAAAAATGGTGTTTGATAATAAATTGTCGTGATTGTTTTTCGGCTGAAAATGTAGCGTACATAACTCAACACAAACGATGAGTACTTTTGCATTATCATCAGATCGGGTAATCAGGTCAGCAATTTTTAATGCATGGAATGCGGCATTGCAACCTAAAAAATTAACAGAAATATGGAAAATATCATTTGGTAAATTAAGTTCTTCAATTAATTCGGAATCAATTCCCGGGGCATACAATCCGGTACAGGAAACGGTAATTAAATGCGTGATTCCAAAATCAGAAATGTTAGCATTAATTTTTTTTAAAGCATTGGTTATTGCCTCAATAGCAAGCGGAACAGCTTTTTCTTTAAAAACAGTTAACCTGTTTTCAACAGTTGAGGTGTCTTGTTTTTCATTAAAAAGAATAGTTCTCGATTTTGTTTTATCAAAATCAGGAACAGTAGAATAGCGTGTGCTGATCCCACTATGCTTGAATAGCACATTCAGCTTACGTGACGCTGTATCGTCACTGTAAGCCTCCTTCATAAAGCCAAGTATAACATTTTGTTCTGTGCCATATTCAGGTACTGCTGTTCCTATGGAAACTATCTTACTCATGTATTTTTTTTTAAATTATCGATCAAATCGATTTGCCTTTCTAATCGCTACTGCCATCCTAAATAGTATTAAAACCAAACAAAAATGTTATTCGCAATTAGAATTAAAAAATAGATGTTCATACAAGTAGAGGCCCAAAAATTCATTGCCATTGTATTTTCATAATCTGCATTAGCGGTGTTTTTTCTGACCTCATTAAACCAATACATCAACCGAAGTATGACAGGAAGCATCATGAAGGAAAACAAGATAAAAGCTATCCGCTGATGTTTTAGATCGAAATAATAAAATAATAAAATAGTCGCTAGTAAAAAAAATGAAGCTGAAAATAAAAATGTGCCAATATACCCGAGTTTATAACTGATCGTATTTATACCATCTTTTTTATCAGCCTGGTGCTGATATATTTGAGTTAGCGGATAAACACTACCAATAAATAAACTTGACACGGTCATACAAATGATATTGTTTGCTGTGAAAAAATTGGCAATTGAAAAATCTGTTGTTGCTGATGAAACCATTAAATAAGTGAAGGCTCCCTGGAAGATCATAACCGTTAAAAATCCGGGAATTGCATATTTTTTCAATCGTAAATTCCGGTAGCTGTAAGCACGGGAAATAAGTATGTATAGCAAAACAAACGCTGAAAAATATACGGATACAAAAAGTGCGGTTAATACACCAATTATATCCAGCAATAATGTAACAAAAAACAAATTTTTAGTGACTTTTGGTGGATACTTTAAACCACCAATGCTTGTTTCATCACGATCCTGATAACTGTTGTATCCATTGCTTGAGGGGTAAATGAAGAGGTGAAGGATCACAAATGCAATTGCTGTTGATTGCCAGCTAATAGAATTCGTTTGGCTTAACGCAAACAAAAATACCGGCATTAAATGATAGGAGAATGGCAAACGAAGGTGCTTAACAGTGCTTTTGTCAAACCAAAGTGCAATGTTTAGATTCGCCATGTTTAAATAAAAATTCAAGTTAAATAAAAATTCAATTTCTAAAAATATTATAATTATATATTAGTGCCGGAATATTTCGTTGAAAGCTGGTTATTAATAGCCAGGTGAGAAAAAATAAAAAAGCAGAATATAGTGATATAAATCACTTCAACTTAATACACACATTTTTAGGCTCGGTAAAAAAATCAAAAGCTTCAAAGCCGCCTTCTCTGCCTACTCCGGAACTTTTCACTCCTCCAAATGGAGTTCGCAGATCACGAAGCAACCAACAGTTGATCCAAACAATACCTGCGTGTAGCATACCGGCAACTCGGTGCGCGCGGGTTAAGCTTTCTGTCCACACAATAGCTGATAAACCATATTGAGTGCTGTTTGCATATATTAATACTTCTTCCTCTGTTTCAAAAGGAGTAAGCGTTACAACAGGGCCAAAAATTTCTTCCTGGTTGGTTCTGCAATTGTATGCTAACCCTTCAATTACTGTGGGTGCAATATAATATCCTTCAGAGAATTCACCATCCAGTTTCACTTGATGTCCTCCCGATAATATTGTTCCTCCTTCTTGTTTTGCTAATTCAACATAGGATAAAATTTTTTCCATGTGAGCTTTTGAAACTACAGCACCCAATCTGCTTTCGGCCTCTGCCGGATTTCCCACTTTTAACGTTTTTACTTTTGAAATAAATTCGTTTTTGAATTTTTCATAAATAGATTTTTCAATAAAAATGCGTGGACCGCAAAGGCATATCTGTCCTTGATTTGCGAAGGACGAATGTAAAGTTGTTTTGATGGCATTGTCAAAATCGCAATCAGCAAAAATAATATTGGGATTTTTTCCGCCTAATTCCAATGATATTTTTTTGAACATAGGGGCAGCGACCCGGGCAATTTCTGCACCTGTTTTTGTTCCCCCTGTAAAAGATATCAAGGGGATTTTTGGATGAGCTGAAATGGCAGCGCCAACCTTATGTCCGTAACCATGTACAATATTTAAAACCCCTTTTGGTAAACCAGCTTCAATACAAAGTTCGGAAAGTAAATACGCTGTCATAGGGGTGATTTCCGAAGGTTTTGCAACCACACAATTTCCGGATGCGATTGCCGGTGCAATTTTCCAGGTGAATAAATATAACGGTAAATTCCATGGCGAAATGCAGCCTGCAACACCAACGGGTGTGCGTAAAGTATAGTTAATTGCAGTATCTTCCATTGCATGGCATTGGGAAGCATAATGCAAAATACCTGTTGCATAAAAGTGAAAATTACTTGCTGCACGTGGAATATCAATCATCCTTGCTAATGATACAGGCTTGCCATTGTCGATAGATTCTGCAATCGCTAAACGATCTAAATTTTTTTCGATCAAATCAGAAATTTTCAACATGATGCGCGAGCGTTCCTCTTTTGGCGTTATCGACCATTTCGGGAAAGCGGCTAAAGCAGCTTCAGTAGCAAGGCTTACATCTTGTTCATCTGAATCAGGGATAAAGGAATACACCTTTCCGGTAGCCGGATTGTAATTATCTATATACTGGTTAGATATAGGCGCAAGAAGTTCACCATTGATGTAATTTTTTATTTTTTGCATGTTCATAAAATACTGGTGTGACGAATTTATTTTTTTATTCTATTAAAGGGCAACGTAATTGTTTCGATACCATAACCTAAAAGAACCAGGCAATGCCAATATCCCGTATTGTAAATGTACAAAATAATTAAAAGAGTAAAATTTGTGTTTGTCTAAATGGTTCAAATGACTTGAATTAGTGATAATTGGGGGGATTATACAATGTTAAAATATGTTAAGGTTCGATAGGCTTAATGGAATAGCTTACTTTTGTAATTCGGATCTGAGTTTGGATGAATAAAA
>JAZKBX010000128.1:0-4670 GCA_040388455.1 Bacteroidota bacterium | reverse complement strand
CAATTGATTTTTGATAAAGTAAAAGAAAATAACACTAAACTTAAAGTTTTTATTTCTGCATCCGCAATTGGATATTATGGAGCAATTACTACCGACAAAATTTTTGTTGAAACAGACCCTCCGGCCAATGACTTTATAGGAGAAACCTGTAAACTGTGGGAACGATCTGCGGATAGATTTGAAGGATTAGGAATCAGAACGGTTAAAATCAGAACAGGTATTGTACTCTCAAAACAAGGCGGAGCATTAGAAAAAATGGTCGCAACCGTAAAAATGGGAATTGGTTCACCATTGGGTAGCGGCAAACAATATATGCCATGGATCCATATTGATGACCTATGCGGTATTTACATCAAAGCTATTGAAGATTCGCAAATGAAGGGTGTTTATAATGCAGTAGCACCCGACCATAAAACAAATATGGAATATGTGAAAATTTTGGCTTGTAAACTTAAAAAGCCTCTTTGGTTACCAAATGTTCCTTCTATTGCAATAAAAATAATTTTCGGCAGTATGTCCGAGATAATTTTAAAAGGAAGCAGAGTTTCATCAGAAAAAATAAAGGTTGCAGGGTATAATTTTCTGTTTCCTGATCTCGAAAGCGCTTTGACTGATTTAGTAGAAAAGAAATAAAAAACATGCAATGATTTTTTAAAAAGTAGTTAGGGGTGATTTATTAAGAGTTTAGATAAATCAGCCTTTTAAAGACGAAAACTATATACTAACGAAATTATTAGATCAGTGGCCCTGCTTATGAAAAGTGAAATTAAGTATAACAAAATCAATCATCTTTTGATCCTGTTTATTATTATGTCAACAACAATTGCAAAATCTCAATTAGTCCAAACGGTTCCTAATGTGGATTTAAACAAGTATTCGGGCAAATGGTTTGAGATTGCATCATATCCTCAGAGGTTTCAGAAAGGCTGCAATTGCACAACTGCCGAATACACCTTAAGTGATAAGGGGTATGTTATAGTTGAGAATAGATGTAACAAAGATAGTGTGAACGGAAAACAGGCATATATCAAAGGAAAAGCATTTGTGGAGAAAAATTCGGGCAATGCAAAATTGAAAGTTCAATTTTTTTGGCCTTTTACAGGCAAATACTGGATAATTGATTTAGCCGATGATTACAGTTATGCTGTAGTTAGTCACCCAAACAAAAAATATTTGTGGATACTTTCCCGAACACCCAAAATGGACGATCTTGTTTACCAACAAATCATTTCTCGTCTTAAAGCAAAAGGATTTGATTTAACTAAACTTCAAATTACAAAACACGTTTAAAAATTTCTAAACTTGAGAGCAAAAAATTTGACTATTTATTTTAGTTCAAAAACGAAGTACAAAATTTAATTTTTTTTTGGTTAGCAACATTTAGAAATGAAGAATAATAAAATTCATACTAAAAAGATAGATTGGTTCATTGGAACCTAATATTAATTAGCTTTGCTTAGTAATTGATTTTCACCCAACATGCATCTAAAAATAGGCATTACAGATACCGAGGCACGTTATTCAAATTATCCTCGTTGGATAAAAGGAGATGATTCTGATATTGAAATTATTCAACTTACCCCGGCAAATATTAATGAACTGGAAAAATGTAATGGAATTGTTTTAAGCGGTGGCATTGATACACATCCTAAATTTTATAAAAATGAACGCCTCAATTATCCATTGGCTCCTAAGGAGTTTAATGTTGTCCGTGATGAGTTTGAGCTAAACGTTTTTAAGTTTTCACAAGATAAAAATATTCCTGTATTAGCGGTTTGCAGAGGGATGCAGTTGGTGAATATTGCTTTAGGCGGTGATATGATCCAGGATATTGAAGAAAGCGGAAAATTAGATCATCGCAGGCATGATGAGGATGGAGTGCATGAAATTAGTGTTGTTAAAGACAGCCTGTTTTATGAAATTATTGGTGCTGAAAAATGTACCATAAATAGCGCACATCATCAGGCTTTGAACAATATTGCGAATGATTTAAAAGTAACAGCATTCTCTCCTGATGGAATCGCTGAAGCAACGGAATGGAAAAACAAAGAGGGCAAACCTTTTTTAATTTGCGTACAATTTCATCCTGAAAGATTAGCACAACAACACGAAGGAAGCTCTATTGCGCATAATATCAGAGAACAGTTTTTAAAAGCCGTAAATCAAAAAGCACTGAACTCTAAACATTAAAACTCATTTTTTTTATCCACCGATTACATAGATTCGTAAATTTGTGTCATCCTGAGCGAGTCGAAGGACGTTATCCGTAACCTATAAATTCTATCATGAACATCATCAATCCCGCAACAGAAGAGATCATTACAACTCTTAAAGAAGATACTTTAGAAAGCATTGAACGTAAATTTACACTCCTCAGAGAAGGCCAGGGGGCTTGGAACGAGGTACCATTAAAAGATCGCATAGTTATTGTGCAGCGCTTTGCCGAATTATTAAAAGCCAACATAGAAAACGGTGCTGGTATTCTTACTTCTGAAGTGGGGAAGCCATTGCAGCAGGCACGCAATGAAATAAATGGTGCTTGCAATCGTATTAAATGGCTTACTGAAAATGCGGAAAAATATTTAGCTGACGACTATATGTCTGTGGATACAGGGATGACAGAGAAAATTGTTTATGAACCACTTGGTGTGATCTGCAATATTTCGGCTTGGAATTACCCGTATTTAGTGGGAGTTAATGTGTTTGTTCCTGCCTTGCTTGCAGGAAATTCAGTGATGTATAAACCGTCTGAGTTTTCATCTCTTACAGGAGTAGAAATAGAAAAACTATTGAAGCAGGCAGGTGTTCCTGAAAAAGCTTTTCAGCTGGTTATAGGCGCACGTGAAGTTGGTGAAATATTACTTCACCTTCCTTTTAATGGCTATTTTTTTACAGGCTCTTATAAAACCGGACAATATATTTATGAAAAAACCGCACATAAAATGGTTCCTTGTCAACTTGAATTGGGCGGTAAAGATCCTTTGTATGTAGCTGACGATGTAACAGATATTAAAAATATAGCAGCCGGAACAGCTGATGGTGCGTTTTATAACAATGGTCAAAGTTGCTGTGCTGTGGAGCGTATATATGTTCACGAAAATGTTTATGATCAATATGTTGATGAATTTGTAAAAGAGGTAAAAGGATTTAAATTAGGCTCACCATTGGAAGAAGGTACTTATATTGGCCCGCTTACACGCAAAGCGCAGCTTGAGTTTGTTGAAACGCAGGTGGAGGATGCTGTTGCTAAAGGAGCAAAAGTTGTTGCCGGTGGAAAACGCGTTGGAGAGAAAGGGTATTTCTTTGAACCAACAGTATTGGTTAATGTAAATCATGAAATGAGTGTGATGCATGACGAAAGCTTTGGACCTATTATCGGTATTATGAAGGTAAAAGATGATGCCGAAGCAATTAAAATGATGCAGGACACTGAATATGGCCTTACAGCAGCAGTTTATTCAGCATCAAAAGAGCGTGCCGAAAAAATATTAAAAAAAATAGATGCAGGAACCGGATATTGGAATTGCTGTGATCGTGTAAGTGCTGCTCTTCCCTGGAGTGGAAGAAAACACTCCGGTTTTGGCGCAACCCTTTCACATGCAGGTTTACGTGCATTTACAAACCCTAAAGCATATCATTTGAGAGGGTAGGGGCAATGCTTATATTTTTTTATAGAAATACGAAACCATTTCATAGCAAACAGCGTTGAAATAAGTCTTTGGGATTTCCTAAACTGGCATTCATCAATTTAAATTTGCTTTTTGTACCTGAAAGTATTACTTTTGTCGCACAAAAATAGTTAGTGTTCACCCTAGAAAGAATAAATGGATCTTTTCATTTGTTCCCAAAACCGCTAAAATATGATTAAAATACTCTACCTGCGTAACAATATCTGTTACAACACTCGTCAATCTTTTCTGAAAAGTAATTCAAGTTTATACAAAATTGATTTGTTCCTAAGGTCCGTTTTGTCGGCTCCATCGGATCATTATCGTATAAATTCCCATGCCCTGATTCGTATTAATAATTAACACACCCTCTGCAACAACATAAAATATAACAATTAACACAACAAATAAAAAAACGGACAAATATGAAAAAAATAGTACTATGCAGTTTCTTAATGTTGATCAATGTATCTCTTTTCTTATCCAATGCCTTTGGGCAATTTGTATCTGATGAGAGGGCAAAAAAAGTTGTTATTTCTTTGTTTAATGAAAGAAAACCAGACGGTGTAAAAACGCTTACTGCCGCTGAAATAGAAAGCGAATCCCTAATATATCACAAAGGGGTGGCAGCATACTATATTTTTAATTTATCCGGCAACGCATTTGTTATTGTTTCCGCGGATGAACGTATCAACCCGGTTCTTGGCTATTCGTTCCAGAGTAATTTCGATCAGGAAAATACTCCTGATTGTTTAGAGTGGTTGCTTGGCGAGTATAAGGAACAGATCTATGGTGTTGTTTCAGGCAATCTGAATTTTGAGCATAAGGAGATCACAGAGGAGTGGGCAAAATATGAAATAAGCAACGGGCAAAAAAGTAATCAGCCAACACCACCGTTACTTTTGAGTGTAGGACCACTTACAACTACTACCTGGTCGCAAGGTTGCTATTATAATGAGCAGTGCCCCGGTGATAATTCACTTGGGACAAAACGTTGCGGGC
>JAZKBX010000127.1:44951-64588 GCA_040388455.1 Bacteroidota bacterium | reverse complement strand
TCATAAATTTATTATTGACACAAATAAAAATCATATTTTTTCTTAATCAATCAGCGTCATCTGCGTTCTGTTTATTTTGAAGAGATCGGCAATTATTTTAAAAATTCAGAAACAATTTTTTCCGCTTCTTCAAAAGCATTTTCTAATTTATCGTTCAGTATTATTTTGTCAAACAGATCAGCTGTTTTTAATTCATTTTCAGCTTTACCAATTCTACGTGCTATACTTTCATCGGTCTCTGTATCTCTTGATCTTAAACGCATTTCGAGGTGCTTGATAGAGGGGGGCATCACAAAAACGGCAAGGGCTAGATCGCCAAACTGATTCTTTAAATTTAATCCGCCTACCACATCCACATCAAAAATTACGTGCATTCCCTTTTTCCAGATGCGTTCAATTTCAACTTTTAGGGTGCCGTAAAAATTATCTTTATAAACCTCTTCCCATTCGATAAAATCGTTATCTGAAATTTTTTGTTTGAACTCTTCCAGGGAAAAGAAATAATAGTCCACACCATGCGTTTCGCCTTTACGCATTGGGCGGCTGCAAGCCGAAACAGAAAATTCTAATTGCGGGAACTCTTCCAGAAGGTGATGCACAATAGTAGTTTTACCTGCTCCTGATGGTGCTGAAAATATGATGAGTTTGCCGTCCATTTTGTACTACTAATTACTAATTTTGATGGATGTATTGGTTACGGATAACGAACAAAAAAACGAATTTACGAAACTGTATGTAACAAAACAGCAAACACAGATTCGTAAATTCGTATAGATTCGTTATTTGTAGTTTACAAAACATTCAATAACTGTTCTTTAATTTTTTCCAATTCATCCTTCATTTGTACTACTAATTTTTGAACTGCAGCATCATTTGCTTTTGAGCCGATGGTGTTGATCTCGCGACCTATCTCCTGGGAAATAAAACCCAGCTTACGTCCACATGCAGGCTCTTGCATGGTATTCATAAAATAATCAAGATGTGTTTTTAATCTTAATTTTTCTTCTGTGATATCCAACTTCTCAATATAATAGATCAATTCCTGTTCAAAACGATTTTGATCGATTTTTTCTTTTTCAACAAATTCCGCAATGTTATTTTTAATACGTGTTCGCACATTTTCAACACGTGAGCTATCCATTTTTACAACATCTTCCAATAGTGCATAAATGATAGCGATCCGTGTTTGAAATTCGTTTGAAAGTATTTTCCCCTCATCGGATCTGAATTTTTGAAATGCCTCAATGGCCTTGTCAACAGCCATTTTAACCTGTTCCCATTCCGCTTCATCCAATTCCACTACTTCTCTTTCGGCTTTCATTACCTCAGGCATCTTCACAACTAAGGCCAATAAATTGGTACTGTTTTCATTCAACTCTTCAGATAAGGCTTTCAGCTCTTTGTAATATGTTTTTGCTAAGGTTTTATTGATCGCAACAGGCAAGGTTTCCTGGTTCGATTCAGTAAAAACGGTTAGATCTATTTTACCACGTTCTATTTGTTTGGAAATATCACTGCGGAGCCCAAGCTCTTTTTCTTTGTAGATATAGGGTAATCGTAAGTTTAGGTCCAATGCTTTGCTGTTTAAAGAACGGACTTCAACTGTTACTTTTTTTCCGGGAATTTCTGTTACGGATTTTCCAAAACCGGTCATTGATTTTATCATGCTGTATTGTATTTGAAACAAATGTAAGATTTTTTGAACTCATTGTTCCATTTGCATCTTTAGAACTACTTTTTTGCTGTATTGTTAATTCAGAATAAGTCTGGTGAATTCCCCACGGTTAAGTCTCGGATTTGGGTAAGCAATTTGTTATTATTGTTTTCTTTGCCCTGGATTTCTCAAATTATCACAGATTTATCTGCGTAAATCTATGAAATCTGTGGCAAAATATTACGCTCATACCAGCCTCTGGGTTATTCATTTTCTGAAAGCTACCTCTTTTTAAAAATTGAATAAATCCAAACCAATGAAAAATCAGAGAAGAATTTAATTGCTTAAATCATTTTTTCAGGCTTGAAAAAACCTGTTTTTAATAGATTTTTTTTAAGGTTTCAAAAAAAGACCTTAATTAATGTTAAAAAAAGTATTATATTGCGTATTAATTTCATAAAAGTCAATTCTAAAGTTCTGTAAATTAGTATAAAAATTTTTTTTTTAATGTAAATTCTGATCGCAAATAACTCTTGTGATCTTGATGAGAATTGGAATAGCAAGCTTTTTTCTATTCTAAATGTTTTTTTGTTTCAATAAACTTTAATAAATAATGTGGTTCTTTCAATACACGTGAATCGAATCAAAAAGTAGAATTTATTACAGTCATCTTCTTAACAGGTATAAAAACATCACAATTCTTAAACATTAATTTTTATGAAAAAAGAGTTACTCCTTCTTCCTTCAAAAATTCTTTTTTGCTGTTTGTTTTTTTTGTGTGCCCTTCCATTTGTCGCACATTCACAAAGCGGTAGCGTGGTTATATCTCAAACTGTTCCCACATCGGTTAATGTATGTGACAGTGCGCAGTTTATAATAAAAATCCAGAACATTACAGGCAATGCACTTACCGGGATGCTGTTAAATGTGGCAATGCCCGGAGGTGTAACATACAAAGGTTCCCTGAGCAGTTTACCCGCTGCTCCGCCAGTATTGGTATCAGACATTTCCAATCTGCAAAGCCCTATATTTTCAATCCCAACTGTCCCTGCTTTTAATTCAATTTTTGTCCTGTTTTATGCTGACGTAGATTGTGGTATTATTGCATATCAGCAGGGGGGTAATCCTATTTTAAATACTGCAAAGGTTATCTATACCAATTCAACCACCGATCAGAATATTTCTGCAACATACAACATAAATGCGCCTACCCTGGTAATCACAACCTTTACTAATCAAACCTTTACCGGGCCTGTTGGAAGCGCCTTTACCCGTGGCATTACGATCCTAAACAGCGGTACTGGAGCATTGGGTTCCTTTACATTCACAGATCTGCATGGTGTGCAAATAGATATTTTAAGTGTTACCCCGGGAACGTTGAGTGGCAATACTACCAATGATACCGTAACGGTTGCCGGAACGGATTTCTCAGGAATTGGTGATGGGGATAATTTATTTGAGAACGGAGAAAGTGTTACCCTAACCGAAACCGTTAAGATCATAGCCTGTGTGCAGCCCGGTGTTGGATCAAATATATCAGCGTATTGGGGGTGCGGCAACCAGACAGCTTGCCAGACTGCTACCACCACAGCCAACGTAATAGAAACCCCTGTTGGGACCCCGGATCTGGTAATTACACCTTCTGAATCATCTGAAACATGTTTGGATCCTCTGGTTGCACGTAAACAGTATTTACAAATTGTAAATATCGGTGCCGGTTCGGCCAACCATATTGCAATGGATATCTACCAGGGGTCTTTTACAGTTCCCAATAATACGTATTCAACCAGGATAGACGAAAATAGTTTTACGTTCCAGACAGGCATAAACGGTACTCCGATAGCAATTGTGGTCGATAGCGCCTTGCTTAATTCCGCATTTTCATGTCTTGGTGCAAATCCAAAATACCGCATTTACCTGCGAATTCCTGTTGTTATTAACCCTATAACTGATACAGTTTACCTGAAATGGGATTCCTATGCTTGTTGTCAGGCTGTTAGTTGTAGTTCTTTCAATACAGTAGTTGCACCCTGGGAATTTCAGGGAAGATACACCGATGCCTGCGATAGTACGGTCACTTACGATATTTTTCCTACTTCAGGAGGGTCCATCTATGGAAAGTTTCTTAACACTTCGATGACACCGGAAGATATGCCAACAGATGTGGGAGATGGCTCAACCACAACATTTGAACATTCGGCAACTAACTGGCAAAACGAACTTGATTCTGCTCCAGGGGCTTATTACCAGGTAGAGATCACGATTCCTCCCTGCTTTATGATCGCTCCCGGTCCCAATCCGATACGATTCAAACATAGTATCAGTGGGGCTTTTTGGATGCCCACTTCTCCTGTAACGATTTCTGGAAATGTGGTTACAGCTGTTTTTGCAACACCCGATCCATTTGGGGTGAATGGACTCAGTCTGGCTTCGGTGCTATTTGATCTAACTGCCGATTGCTCCATTTGTGGCGATTCTGGTTTTGCCCAACCTGTTTCGGTAAATGTTAAATATGATCCGGACCCGAGTTGTGTAAAACCTTGTTTATTGGATGTATATTGTAATACCAGCAATGTAAATCTACATTGTGCAGGTGATTGCCCCGATGGTGGAATGGCCTTTCTGAGTTATAAAATGTTGCGTACAAGTTATGGGCAACCGGATAATAACAATGATGGATTGCCTGAAGGCGGAAGTGTTAATCTGGCTGTTATTAAAGACAAAAGAGCTATGGTTGGCGATACGCTTACAGGGTATTTCAGGGGTGTTATTGATACCTCTCTGGCTCACCTGTTTTTTACGAATGCGTATGCTACCGCTTCTATAAATAACTTGGGTACCTATATTTCTTTTATTGATGCAAGTGTTAGGATCTATGATGCCAGCACTGCAACGGTTTACAATTGCAGCAATGTGCCTCCCTTATCTGCTGCACCTAATGGAGCTAACTTCGACTCTGAATTTGATCTCAGCCCTTTGTATTTAAATACCAACGGTTGTTCTATACCTCCAGGATTTGTTTTTGAACATAACGATTCGGTGTTTTTGGATCATCGATACAGGGTAACAGGAAACACCGGTGGCCCTGTGGTATCCAGCAACTCTACTACTGATTTTTATGCAAGTGATATTATCAATCCTCCTCCAACTCCTATCCCTGCAAACAAATTTTCATGCGATAACTATTCAGGTAACTACCTGTCGCTTTATGGATATTATTTTGCAAGCGATACTGTTGAAACGTATGTAACCAAATCCTGCAATATCCCAACCATCAGGAACACTAATGGTATGAGCATAGGGCCATGCTGTCAGAATTATGGAAGCAATAAATTTCCTTTTGAATATCGCCCCTGGGCAAATATTGATACTATAAAAGTGGCCCTTCCTGCGGGATATGGGTATGTATCTGCTACGGTAATAGGCTCAGGACAAGTTTTAACTCCAATTAGCCCAACCAATCCCTTTGCGAACCCTTTGGTATTTGATATGAACGCCTTATACTCCGGTGGAACATGGCCGGATTATAGTTTTGACGGATACACCAATACTATCCATGTTACCCTCAGCCCCTCTTGCGGTGTAACCAATAGTACCCTAAACCCCATTGTATATGACGAAATTCATAAAAAAGTTCCCTTTATAGGTGGTGGAAATTCTACTATTAACTTTACTGATAAGATCGCTTTTACTTCTCCACAGATCACCTTGCAATCAACCTTGCAAACAGTGAACGGTATTAACAGCATTGAATCATGGGAAATAACAATATGCAATACATCAAACAACTCAAACGCCTTTAATACCTGGATAGGATTGGTATCTCCAAACGGAAATATCACTCCAATAGATGTAACAGATGTTACCACATCCACAATAATAGTGCCTGTAAATGGCATTTACAAGTTGGGAAACCGGCCTTTTAATACCTGTAATAAATATAAGATCAGGTTTACATATACTGCTTGTACATTAGATAGTTTAATTGTAAATGCCGGGTTTAATTGTATCGGTTACCCTGATTCACTAT
Source organism: Bacteroidota bacterium (assembly GCA_040388455.1). Lineage (GTDB taxonomy): Bacteria > Bacteroidota > Bacteroidia > 2-12-FULL-35-15 > 2-12-FULL-35-15 > 2-12-FULL-35-15. The sequence continues at coordinate 58,904 of JAZKBX010000127.1, read as the reverse complement.
CGGCTTATCCATGTTCTCCAAAAACACATCCTCTTTTTGTTGATCCGAAACCGGCAGCCCTTCAAATGCAGATAACGGGGCCATCGAGAGACACAACCGACCTGTGTGATACTGTTGGTTATGAAGTGGTTTTGAATAGCGTACTCTTATCCTCTGTTTATAATATAGTGCTTGCTGCTACACTTCCATCCGGATTGATCGTAGAACCCGGCACATCAGAGATCATATATCCGGAAACCCCTGCGGTATGGACCCCTATCTCTGATCCTGTTTCAAATACCTGGTACCTGTCGGATTCTGTTTCCCTGTTAACAGCCAATGGACTACCGGGTGTAAATTCTCCCACTGCCGACCAGATAAAAATACGATTCAAAGTTCGTCCGGATTGTAATTTTGTATCCGGAAGCACTGTTCCATTTACAGCTACCTCTAAACATATTTGTGGACAAAGCCTTCCTACACAATTCTTTACCTCAGGTCCTCTTTACATTCAGGGGGTAGAACAGTTAAATATAAGTTCGATGACGGTTACAATGGATTCGGTTCATCCTTGTGGTACACCTTCATTAGTAACTGTTTCAATAATAAATGTAGGGCCGAATCCGAGTGTTGGCAATGAACATTTTAACTTCCCTACGTTTAACGGCAGTAGTTATGTACCGGGTTCATTTGTTGGCTTACACAATCCACCACCAATTGGAACACCATCAATTGTTTTACTGAACGGTCAAAATTATATGGATTGGCAGTTTCCTGTGGGCGTATTACCACTTGATTCGGTAACGTTTACTTTTTTAATAACGATGCATCCGGATTCCGTAGCTTGTGCTAATATAACCTTTCCGGTAAGAACAACAGGTTCGTTCAGTGCCATCTGTATTGCTGATGGTAGCGTTTGTATCATAAAAGCAATAACTGACTCTGAAGATCTGAGCGTGCCGGTGAGTCTGCCATGTTTAACAGTTGTGGTAGCAACAGCAATACCTGCATCACAAACGATCTGTTCAGGAGACAGCACCTCTATAGCATTAACGAGTAACTTTTCGGGTACCACCTATTCATGGACCATCAACCAAAATGGTGTAACAGGTGCAACCGCAGATTCAGGCGCTGCTATTGTTCAAACGCTAACAACCACAGGAAATGTGTCAGGAACGGTGGTTTACACCATAACCCCCTCAGCCAACGGATGCCTGGGAGCTCCTGTTACTGTTACTATTACTGTAAATCCTTCGGATAGCGCATCTTTCAGTTATACCTCCGGAACGTATTGTACCTCCGGAACCAGTCAAACGCCAACCATTACAGGCATGTTTGGGGGCACCTTTACATCTGTCCCTGGCGGACTTTCCATTAATCCTTCAACCGGTACAATTGATTTAACAACGAGTTCCTTAGGTGTCTATACGGTTACTTATACAACCACAGGTACTTGTCCAAGTATAAATTCAGTGACCATCACAATTACTAACGTTACACCTTCCGCGACCTTCAGTTATACAGGTTCTTCCTATTGTCCAAACGGAATTAACCCTTTCCCGGTTTTTGGTCCGGGTGCAAGTGCCGGTACATTTTCAGCTACTCCTTCAGGTTTGGTTTTTGTGAATGTGAACACCGGTGAGATCGATCTTTCCTCAAGTGCACCGGGTACTTATACCGTTATAAATACAATTCCTCCAAGTGGCACCTGCCTTGCAGCAACCGCTACATCAACTATTACCATTGCGCTGGACGATGCTTCTTTTTTCTATAGCTCAGCAACCTATTGTCAATCGGGCGCTAACCCAACACCTACTATAACAGGGTTACCTGGCGGCACTTTTTCAGCGATCCCTGCAGGCTTATCAATTACTGCATCCACAGGAGTGATCGATTTGGCAACAAGCGCCTTTGGGGTATATACTCTCAGTTATACAACAAATGGTAGTTGTCCGAATACCAGCTCCATTACAATGACGATCACGAATGTTACACCTGTTGCAACTTTTAGTTATTCCGATTCTACATTCTGTCAGAATGGAAATAATCCGCTTCCAATCTACGTTCCTGGGGCAAGTGCAGGTTTCTATACAGCCAGTCCGGCAGGAGTGGTTTTTGTGAATGTGAATACAGGAGAGATCGATCTGCTGGCAAGCGCACCTGGAACATACACAGTAACAAATACAATTCCTGTGAGTGGTTCATGTTTAGGTGTGAGTGCAACAACCATAATCACGATCAACCCTGCTGATGATGCTTCGTTTACATACTCCTCAGGGACCTATTGTACATCGGGTATTAACCCAAGCGCTATAATAACAGGCTTACCCGGAGGAACGTTTTCTGCTTCTCCTGCCGGTTTAACTATTGATCCATCAACAGGTACCATTGATCTGGCCACAAGCACTATAGGTACTTACACCATTACCTATGCAACAAACGATAGCTGCCCGAATACAAGCTCCATAACCATGACGATCGGTAATACCACACCGTCAGCAACTTTCAGCTATTCGGGACTTACCTTCTGTCAGAATGGAAGTAATCCTCTTCCAATTTATGCCTCTGGCGCCAGCGCAGGTACTTTTTCAGCCACTCCTTCCGGTTTGGTTTTTGTGAATCCGATCACCGGAGAAATTAATTTATCCTTAAGTGCTCTTGGTACTTATACTGTTGTTAACACCATTCCGGCAAGTGGCACCTGTCTTGCGGCAAGTGCTACCACCACCGTAACCATAGCCATTGACGATGCTTCATTTACCTATACATCGGCAACCTATTGTCAGTCAGGAACGGATCCAACACCTGTAATAACAGGATTACCCGGTGGCACTTTTTCAGCAAGTCCTACAGGTTTATCAATTAATCCATCCACAGGTGTTATTGATCTGTCAAGCAGTGCCTTGGGAACTTACACGTTAAGTTATACCACTAATGGCGCTTGTTCAAACACCAGCTCTATAACCATGACGATCGGTAATACTAATCCTTCGTCAACTTTTAGTTTTTCAGGTGCTTCATTCTGTCAGAACGGGATAGATCCACTTCCAATTTTCGCATCAGGTGCAAGTGCCGGAATATTTTCGGCTACTCCGGCAGGATTAGTATTTGTTCATGTAAACACAGGTCAAATCGACCTGTCGGCAAGTGCACCGGGAACTTATGTGGTTACTAATACCATTCCTGCAAGTGGCAGTTGTCTTGCATCAACTGCAACAACTACCGTTATTATAATTATCTCGGATGATGCTTCTTTCAATTATACTTCCGGAACGTATTGTCAATCAGGAACGAACCAACTACCTGTTATTACAGGTTTACCAGGTGGTACTTTTTCTGCTTCCCCAGCGGGTTTGTCAATCAATCCTTCAACAGGCGAAATTGATTTGTCAACAAGCACATTGGGCTCATATTCTGTTACTTATACAACCAATGGACCGTGTTCCAATACCAGTTCCATTACAATAATTATAGCCAATACCACCCCTCCGGCTACTTTCAGTTATTCCGGCTCAACGTTTTGTCAAACGGGGGGTAATCCTTTGCCTGTGTTTGCTCCGGGTGCAAGTGGAGGAACTTTTTCAGCTGTTCCGGCAGGTTTAGTATTTGTAAATTTAAATTCTGGAGAGATTAATCTGGCATTAAGTGCGCCAGGCACCTATACGGTGACCAATACCATCCCTACAAGTGGAACCTGCCTTGCTACCAGCGCAATAACCACAATAACAATAAGTTCGGATGATGCCAGTTTTACGTATAGTTCAGGATTTTTCTGTCAATCAGGAGTTAACCCAAGTCCTGTAATTACAGGTTTGCCGGGTGGTACTTTTTCAGCAAGTCCGGGAGGCCTGGTAATTAATCCATCCACAGGTATTATTGATCTGTCGATAAGCACCCTCGGAACCTATATTCTTACGTACACAACAAATGGTCCTTGTCCGGCCTCAAGCGCTATTGTCATGACAATTGGCAATATCACACCTTCAGCTGTTTTCAGCTATGTTGGTTCCCCTTTCTGCGAGAATGGATCGAATCCGAGCCCTGTACCGGGTTCAAATTTTGGAATGTTCTCAGCAACACCGGTTGGATTGGTTTTTGTGAATCTGAATACGGGTGAAATTAATTTAACGTTAAGCCAGCCCGGTACATATACCATTACTAACACTATTCCTGCAAGTGGTACCTGCCTTGCAGCAACGGCAACAACTACTATTATAATAACACCTGTAGATGATGCCTCTTTTGTATATACCTCAGCAACCTATTGCCAGTCGGGGGCCAATCCAACGCCAACAATTACGGGCTTAGCAGGAGGTGTTTTTTCATCCTCTCCTGCAGGTTTATCGCTTGATCCGGCAACAGGAGCCATAAATTTAGCGCTAAGCTCATTGAATATATATACGCTTAGCTATACAACAAATGGCATTTGTCCAAATACAAGTACTATCGTAATGACAATAACGAATGTTACGCCTTCAGCAGATTTTACGTATACGGGTTCTCCTTTTTGCCAATATGGAAATAACCCTTTCCCGAATTTTAATATGGGAGCCAGTGCAGGCATCTTTTCAGCCAGTCCTGCGGGTTTGGTTTTTGTACATGCTAATACCGGTCAGATCGATCTGGGATCAAGTGCCCCGGGTATATATACTGTAACCAACAACATACCTGTGAGTGGAAGCTGTCTTGCAGCAACTGCAAGTTACACCATCACCATTGATGCCGCTCCTGTGGTAACAGCAACAACTACTTCACAAAATATTTGCAGTGGGGGAACGGTTTCAGTTACCATTACAAGCTCTGTACCGGGAACAACTTTTTCCTGGACTGCCAGTCAGTCTGGTGTAACCGGTGCGTCAGGAGGATCGGGCTCAAGTATTTCACAGGTGCTAACGCTTTCCGGAACTACCCAGGGAACGGCTACTTATACCATATCCAGTATTGCAAACGGATGTATAGGCTTACCAATTATTATACCTGTTACCATTAGCCCGTTACCTGTTTTAGACACCACAGCAGTAGTTATTATTCCTGCAAATTGTGATGATACTACAGGTTCCATACAAGGTATTTTAATTGCTTCGGGCCAGAGCCCGTTTCAGTACGAATGGAAAGATTCGGGTGGCAATATTGTAGGAAACAGCGCTAACCTTGTTAATGCAGGACCCGGTAATTATACATTAACGGCCATTGATGGAAATGGTTGTACCGGTACTTCAGGAACATACACTATTACATCTACATCGGTTATTGTTGCAGCATTTACGGCTACTCCAACCACAGGAGAAACACCTTTAACGGTGGACTTTATAAACAATAGCTCTAATGCCACCAATTATTTATGGCAGTTTGGAACAGGTGATACTTCTACGGCAATGAACCCAACGTATATTTATTCGCCTTTAGGAACCTTTACTGTTTGTTTATATGCTGATAATGGAGGGAATTGTGTGGATACAGCCTGTTCTACAATTGATATTTTTGTTAACTCTGTGTTTGTGATACCAAATGTATTTACACCTAATGGAGATGGTGTAAATGATGTGTTCACGTTGCAAACAAAAGGATTAAAAACTCTGGATGTGGAAATATTCAATCGTTGGGGCCAAAAAATAAACGAATGGCACACAGTAAATGGTGGATGGGATGGCCGCTCCTCAAGTGGAGTGATCTGTTCGGATGGCACCTATTATTTTATTGTAAATGCATTGGGCTTTGACGGAAAAAAATATTATGAAAAGGGTGCGTTTTCGTTGGTTCATTAAAAAACAGGAAAAGTAATGTTTCGCTGTTCAATTATTAGAAATGCATTCCATTAAACATATTCGGTTTAAGCTAGATGTTTGATTTTTAGTATTTATATGAGATTATTTATAGGCATACAAAAAACGTTGGTGTTAAGCGGTAGGCTATATAAATTTTTTTTTGTCTGTTTTTATACGGTCTGAATTTTAGGAGGGGTTACATGGCTGTTGTTAATTTTCTTTCGTGTATTATTCTGTCCACCGGTCGTGGCATCCAGCGGTTGTAATACATTTTTATAAAACTAAAATTGTTTCGCTAAAATATTTTGTCTACTGGTAAAAGTTAATTAATGGAGCGTGGTAAATGTCATGTTATTACTATAGGCTGTGCCAACCTCGTTAGTTGCAAAAGCTCTTACATTATAGGTTGTATTTGAATCAAGATGGGTAGGAATTGATATGAATTCTCCAAGCCCTGCTCCTACATTAGATACATTATTTGAAAGGTCAGGATTGATTGAATGCCCCAAGCATATTCCCGTTCCGCTAACTGTTCCACCACCTTCGCCTGTCACCTTTGTAGTAATTTTTGCGCTGCTTGAAGTTATGTCGGTAATGCTAACTATAGTCACTGTTGGGATGGTTTTATTCTTTTCTTTTTTGCAAGCGATTAAAGAGAAAAGAAATAGTGAAATAAGTCCAATGAGCTTGATGGACTGAAGTACATATTTTTTTTTCATTTTCTTGAATTTTAAACTGTTCTTTGAGTCAAAATTTGTACCCGAGCCCGAGCCCAATATGTGAGCGATGTGAATATAATTTGGAATCTGTTGTATAGTCTTGCATATAAATGTCACCGATATAAACTTGCCATATCAAACCAAAATCCGCTGTACCCTTATAGCCAATGATGAAAGAAACACTTGACAATTGATTCTTCTTAACTTCAACTGAATTACCAATAACTTCTTGTAACACAAATTGAGGTCCAAAAATAACTCTGTGTTTTTTTCCATATTCCATATTTACACCTGTGGTCATACCAAACCAATAATAAGTGTGGGAAGTGGAATCTGTCCCACCTTCGGCTATACCAGATGCTACAAATGGGGATATGCGTAATTTTTCTTTCAGAAGTATTTGTTTTTCACCGAGAATACCAATGTTCCCTCCGAACATGAATCCGGCACCCAAATGAATTGCCCAACCATCCTTTACGCTTTTCGAAGGTGTTTCTTGGCTCCCAACTATTAGGGGGAAGAAAAGAATAGCAGTAATAAATATTTTTAATAAATATTTTGTAATTAATTTCTTTGTCATAATGAAGTTTGTGTCGAAGGTAGTTGTTAAAAAAATGTCTAAAATGATATTCGTCAGAGTTTCGGTTGATGGTTGTCATCTCAGGGTCGTCCCAAAGCTTGCCGCTAACTGCGGAGGGGTCTACGGAGTGACACCCACCGGGTCGTGCCGCATTGTGTCCTATTGTCTGATGAAAAGTCTCCCGGTAAATTTTTTAAAAAGTCCCCGAAAACACAGAATCTGTCTGCCAGCAAATTTGTGAAATAACGATGAACTTAAAATTTTGTAAAAAGTTTGTCGGAGAGATGAAAGACAGTTTGCCGCGGACTTTATATTCTGCGCAACGTTTCTTCCTACAATAGCCACCAACGACAAAATAGGCGCGGAGCGCTTATTTTGTGTTAGCGGCAGATTTTTCTTTAAGACGAATTAAAGAAAAAAAAAGTCTTTAAATTTTATTATTCAAGTGTCTGAAAGTCCTTTAAACAGAGGTCGTAATCTACAGTTCGTAAAATAAACAACGGTCGTAGTTTAAAACATTTTTAATTTAAAGCCAAAACACAACAGTCTAAAAGTCCTTTAAATACAGTTCGTAACACATAATTCGTAACATTTAGTTCGTAAAATAAACAAAGGTTGTATTTGTTATTGAACAACAATTTTTTTCGAATGATTTTTCTCTCCATCATAAATTCGCACAAAATAAATTCCTTTTGGTGAAGCTGAAAGGTTTATTTCTTTTGATGTTTGTTGATTTAGGTTTGAAGATTGAAATACTTTTTCTCCGAGCATATTGTAAATTTTTATTTCACATTTATCATTTTTTAACGGAGGACTACTCAATTCAATAATAAATTTTCCGTTGGTTGGGTTAGGGTAAATGATAACAGCCATATCATTTGCCAATTCATTGATCCCCGTGGTCTGAGAAGCTGTATTTGATTTTGAAGAATTACGTGTAACAGCTTGTCTGGTTGAAACACAAGTTGTCGGTCTGTTTGCTTCCACCATGTATCGTGCATTTGGCAATACGTCTGCGCTGGTATAAGTCGTAATGCCAAAACTTACAGAGTCAAGGGCATGCCAATTTCCATTACCTGAATCATCACGCAGGATGCGATATTGCAAAAATGAAAATCCAACATAATCGTTCCAGATAAGGTTAACGCCTGAAGGGAATGCCACACCAAGTTGAACATGAACTGTTTGATGATTTGGGCTTAGTGTGCTTTCATTGCCGCAAGTATCTAGTACAGACAATTTGTATTTATACGAAGTAGTATTAGGATTAATACCGTTCGAATTGTCCGTGAACTCGCTCAAGGCGCTATAAGCCACGCTGCCTATATGAACGTAAGCGCTAGCTATTTCCCTGTAAATTTTGAAACTATCAATAGGCACATCGGTCGGCTTTTCCCAGACAATCACATTTTTTGTGGAGGTGCTGTCAACAGTGACCATACAGATTGGAATTGAACTCGGTGCAATATTATTACTATAAACAATAAGCGTATCCGAAATGACGCAACCAGCATTGTCAGTGACAGTGACTGAGTATGTTCCTTTTCCGATTCCCGTCAAATTAAAATTTTGGTTGCCATTTGACCAGAGATAGGAATAGGGCGCTGCGCCTCCGTTTGCTGTAACACTTGCGCTTCCAGCATTATAACAGGATGCGTTGGTGACGGAGTCACTAAGGGTCAATGCAGCGGAATCAGCCCCAATGGTAACACCTAAAGCCGTTGTGCATCCTAAATTATCTGTTACAGTAACTGAATAAGTTCCTAAACAAAGAGTAGCGGAAGTAACGGAGGTATTTTGAGTAGGAGAAGTGTTCCATAAATATGTATAAGGGCCTGTTATTCCATTGGCAATAGTTGCAGTTGCAGAACCGGTACATTGCCCAGGGCAATTTAAGCCTGTTGAAGATATATGAAGAGGAATTGAAGCTGGTTCTGTAATGGTTTTAATTGCACTTATAGTGCATGCGTTTGAATTGGTTGCTGTGACAGTATACGTGCCTATACTAAGATTAGAAATTGCAGAAGTAGTTTCACCACCAGGGCTCCATAAAAATGTATAAGGTAACCCGTTGCCGGAAGCTGTTGCTTGCAGGGTCCCGGTTGCTTGTCCAAAACAAAGTATTGATGAGGTTTGTGCAATTGTTACTGAAAATGCAGTGCCATTTTGATATTCATAAGCGCCCATATCAATGCGGCAATTGCTTATACGAGGATTGTTGATTATATCTAGTGAAGAACCGTTTGCAGAAGGGTCACCATTATCAATGCAAGGCGAACCTGCTTGCAATGACCAATTAGCGCTTACACCATTAAAGCCTGCACCGCTGCCCCCAGATGGAGAAACAAATAAAGGGTCTGAATTTATATTGTTTAAATGAGTACCTGTATATGAATTACCACTGGTATAAAACCCCGCACTTCCAACTGCACCATTACAATAGAAAAAAGAAGTATTGACACTACCAATATCATCTAGATAAACATCATTACCATTACCACTGGTAGCAGTATTGCCCCAAAATATTACATTCTTTAATACAGGATTGGAAGTAAAAGTGCAGTATAGACCGCCTCCGCCTCCGCTTCCAGCATCCTGAACGCTGTTATTTGCAATAGTGCAATTAGTAATAATTGCTGGTGAAGATGAGATACAGGCAACTCCGCCACCGTATCCGCCACCGTTATGAGAACAAGTATTGTTAGTAATGACATTGCCAGTTAGAATTGCTGGAGATATTTCTAAATAGATTCCTCCTCCGTACCACATAGAAGTATTATTATTACTGATAACATTGTTAATTATGATTGGTGCGCTACCATTAGAGCCAATCCCTCCCCCGTATCCATTTGTAGAATTGTTGGTGATAATATTATTTGATATGACAGGATTACCACCTGCGCAAGCAATTCCTCCTCCAATATAACTTAAACCAGAAGAAGCAATATTATTGCTAATCGTACTGTTTGTGATAATTGCAGAAGAAGAATTAAGAGAAATTCCACCACCTCCAGTACTTCCCGAACCGAGGCAAGTATTATTGCATATAAGGCAATTGGAAATCCTAATTTTGGAAAAATTTTTTATAAAAAAGCCCCCCCCTGAAGCATTGTCCCCGCTCGTGTTCGCATTTCCATATTGAATTTTACAGTATTTAAAAATAGAAGAATCCTGAGAAGAAGATGTGTTGCTAAAACGAATGCCCCACCATCCTGATGATGTATTTGTTGGAGTAAAAACAATCGAATCAGTTGAAGTTCCAATAGCAAGTAATCGTCCTTGTACATTAAATTTGTAATGTCCTTGAAAATTTACCGTCACGCCAGCCTGTATGGTAAGTGTATACCCACTATCTATTTGAATGTGACCTTGCACATTATAAGGAGAACCGGAAAGTGTCCATGTACCAGATACATTGCCTGCGGCTATTGAGGTCTGAGCATTGCAGTAAATTGTTCCAAATACCAAGTTTAAAGTTGCTGCAGTAACAAATGCGAATAGTAATTTTTTTTTCATTTTATTTTGTTTTAATTTTTGCAATATTAGTTTATCTTCTAACTTGAATGACGTACATATCGTTCCTTAAATAAATTTGCCGCTAACGGTCAAATATGCGATGCCGTGCGTTGGGCTTTTGAGCGTGTCGGCTAAGGTATAGCATATTTTATGTTAGCGGTAGTTTTTATTTCAGTTCTTTGGATATTTTGCATACGCCAATTTATTTATCTCTGTCTCCAAATATCCTTTCTTTCTTAGTTGTCCACAGTATGTTGCACGAAGTCCTGCTAAGTCGTCAAACGGATGAGTTTTTAATATACTTTGATGTTCGGCATTTTTTTTTTTGCCCCAAGTGTCCTTAAGTTGTCCGAGCAACTCTTCTTGTTTGTCAAACATTATGCGTCTACAATCTTTGGCTTCAATTCTATTTTTTAGCTCATAGTCACAAGACATAGAAAAAGTTACACCTGCAAAAATGCAATAAAGTAAATCGTCAATTTTGTCGGACATTTTCCTTTCATATTCTTGACCACGCTCGGAAATTACATAAAACATAAATCCAAGATTGTCAACTTCAATGTAAGGATGTGCGTCCCTATTTTGTTGTCCGTAAGTAGGCAATAAATTTGTCGGTGCGTTAATTTTTAGAGCTAACTCGTCAACTTTATTCTTTATGTCGTTTAAGGTTATCAAAACTTGCAAGCTAAAATATGATTTGTTGATTTGTCAAAATACTCCGCCTTCCAATAATGTCTGTCGTCAACGTTTCTATAATCAATATTGTCAACTTTGTAATTATCCAAAAATGGAAATTTTAGAAAAATTATAATTGTTTCTTCTTTGGGCCAACCTTTTGAAGTTTCGACAATTTCGTTGCCAAGTTTAACCTCTGCATTCAAAATTATTTTCAATAGTTCGCTGAAATGTTCTATATGTTCTTGTGTCGTCATAAAATTACCGCTAACACTTCAGTAAACGCCACTCTCGTAGCGTATATTTGTTGTTTTGGGCCTGTATACGCTATCGACTGCACTTATTTCTCAATTAGGCGCAGGTAATACTCGAATATAAAAATCAAATATTTCATTATTTACACTAAGCCTTTTCAATTTCGTAAATCCTTAGTTATATAATTATTGTTTGATTATTTTCTCTTTAAACATATTAATTACATCTCAAACAAATGTACCCTCTTTAAACTGTAAAATAGGGTTAAGAATGTTTTATTTAAAAATATTCAATTTATTCCACACATTTTTTATCTGATCAAAACCTTTAGTGGTAATATGCTTGTAAATTTTCAATTGTTTACCACTTCAGGGCTCTAATAGATATTGTGTATAACGTAAGCCTGTAAAGCCTTCCGGCAAATGGGTTGTAAAACGGTAATGCAATGAACGCTTTAAGATCGTAAAAGATGCAAGGAACGTTTGTATGTATGCATCTTTCTATTATCTTTAACAACATTATGTTTTCAATAAACATTAGTAAAGCAAATTTGAGGCATGAGAAAACTGCTATTTATAATTTTACTTTTCCTTAGCAATTACTGTCACAGTCAGGGTAATATGGTAACTATTACCAGCATAGTGCCCTCTCAGTTGACCATTTGCGGAGCAGCAAAGCCTTTTACTATCACTATATACAATCCTACTCCTTTTATAATTACAAATGATACGTTAAAAGTTTCGATGCCTAATGGTATAATATATGTGCCAGGTTCGGTAGTTGGAGCAACACATGTAACTCACCTATTTCCAAACATAGAAGTGTTCCTGCTTCCAAATATTGCTCCTTTAGCCCCCCCTATAACCATAACATTTATGGCGGAGGCTAAATGTAGTGTTCTTGCTTTTATTTCAGGAGGAGGCATAACAAAGAACGATATACGGGTAGATTATACAGCTAACAATATTGTTGGTTACGATACCCATATTACGAGTTCGTATCTTGTAAAACAGCCCTACCTGGTTATTACCACAATTACAAATCAATCGTATACAGGGAACATAGGAGATGTATTTACACGTTGTATTACTGTTGTAAATGCCGGTTCCGGTGAACTCAGCGAATTTACATTAACAGATATTCATGGGTCGGGCATACAGGTCGATGCTGTGAATATTGGAACATTAACAAATGTAACTACCGCATTAGCAAAAGTGATTTTGAATGGTGCCGACTTTGCAACCATAGGGGATGGCGACAATTTGTTTGAAAACGGGGAGAGTATGGTTATTTGTGAAACAGTAACCATTCTTAATTGTATTTCGGCTTCTTCGGCTTTTAAAGCATTCTGGGGCTGTAGTGTAAATGCCTGCCAATCGTCCGTTTCGAGTGCAAATATTGTTTTTCCGAATTACATACCCAACCTGGTTATGACTCCAACTGCTTCTATGAATACATGCATGGGTGCAGGAAATGCCAGCCCTCAGCAATTAAGAATTGTTAATACTGGTTTAGGAACTGCGTTGAATGTAGCATTAGAGATTTTTCAGGCAACAGGAGGGGGGTATAATAATACGGTTGGTTCAAATATTGATGCAGGAAGTTTCACTATTCAGGTCGGAAGTTCAGGAACTCCTTCTTTTTTACCAACTACCATATTTCCTACATCCACCTTAAACTGCATGACAGCCCCCATTGGGAAGGTGACCCTTACTATTCCCACAATAAATGCAGGAGATACTGTTTTTTTAAAATGGAATTCGTACAGCTGTTGTTACAATGCATGTACAAATGTTGGCCAGCGCTATACCAACGGCTGGAGGTATCGTGGCACTTATAAAAACATCTGTCAAAACACCTATGTGATCTATGAAAATTGGGGAAGGGTATATTCAAATATTTACGGTGCTTTAGCAAACAACGGTTCGCCATCTACTATGAACGATGGGCAAACAGGGACCTTTAATTTTTTATTTTCAAACTACGGTAATTCTTATCCTGCAGGGCCCGGGGTGCACTGGAAATTTGAATTTACAGTACCTTCCTGTTTTAGTTATTCAGGCAATCTTCACATCCTGCGTTCAAATGGAATAAATACCTGGGTTCCCACTTCGGTAAATACATCAGGCAATGTGATCACAGCTATTTTTAATGGAACCCCTCCCTGGAGCCTTGCACAGGGTGAATTAAAACTTGATCTGACATTGGATTGTTCAAGCTGCACCGGAACCGACAGCTTAGGTTCCATCAGCGTTAAATCATTTTTTGTCCCGAATAATACCTGTGCCTGCGAAATTGGGGTTTCCTGCCAAAGTACCGCCATTAGTATCAACTGTCCAAACCCTTGTCCCGAAGGGTTGATCTTTACTTATTTTGATTTAAAACGCACCAACTATGGCTATCCGGACAATGAGCTAAGTGGAGGAAACGGTGTGCCGGATGGATTTGGTCCTGTGGATCTTAC
>JAZKBX010000127.1:5255-44851 GCA_040388455.1 Bacteroidota bacterium | reverse complement strand
TCATTGCCAGGGGTTTGTTTTACAGGTCCTTATCTGAATAATGATTCCCTGGTATTTGAACCCCGCTATAGGGTTATTTCCAATATTCGTAACTCGGCTCCATTAAATTGTTACTCGTCCAATGAATTTTACCTTAGCGATCTTGCCGCTTTTCCAATACCACCTACTCCGGAAGATCATAAATTCCAATGTGGAACTTATAATGGCAGTTGTTCGATCATTGGCTATTGGTTCAGGAACTGGGAATCAGAAAGTTATGATACTAAGTCTTGTAATAATGTTGTGCTAAGACAAGATTACCATCTGAGTATTGGGCCGGGTAATAATAACGATGCCGGAGGGAATTTATTCCCTTACGAATATCGGAACTGGTCACATCTCGAAAACTTAACAGCGGTAATTCCTCCCGGATATACCTTGATCTCCGCCAGGTTTCGGGAGGTAAGAACTGCCGGAACGTTAGTTACCAATGCCAGCAGCTGGATCAATTTAACACCGGCTGATCCAAATTCAGATACACTAAGCTTTCCTGTTGAGCAGTATTATATAGGTTTTGGAGGTTCAATTATTACCCCAAGTGATGATGGTTTTTACGGAACACTGGAAATAACACTTCAGCCCGGTTGTGAAGTAACTCCTTCTGTTTACCAGGGAGTGCGGAATGATGTTGATTTTGCAGTTATTCCCCAGTTAACAGGCCCGGGAAGTGATACCACCTTTTTATCCGAAACAGATGATTATGTGGTATATGATCCACCTGATCTGTTTATTCAATCAACCCTTCCATCAGTTTTTGCTCTTAATACCACCACAACCTGGGATATCAGCATCTCCAATACCTCCAACGTATCCGATGCTTTAAATACCTGGATAAGCGGCCCTGTAATTTCGGGTGTAGCCATTGTACAGGTTGTTGATCTGGATAGTAATGTCACGATTCCCCTCACCGGCAATGTGTACCAGGTAGGAACAGTAAGTGCAACTACCACCCGTAATTTCAGGATAACCGGATCTTATATTTCCTGCTCGGTGGACAGTATCATTGCTTACGTAGGATGGAACTGTTTTGATGGTTATCCGGCAAGTGTAGATACTTATCCGTGTACACCTGAAAAAATAACATTAACGTTAACCCCTCTTACTCCTGCGTTCTCGGTGAACAGTATCGGCCCGGCAAGCATTGAATTGTGCGACACAGCAGATTACATTGCCGAAGGGACTAATATTCAGCTGGGTACAGGGTATAATATCGTTTTCAGGGCCACGTTACCTTCCGGATCGGCTTTCGTACCAGGGTCTTCTCAGCTTAGCTACCCTGTTACAACTCCCTATCTTTTCATTCCGGATCCTACCATTGTTGGTAATACCTTAGAATGGAACATTTCAAATAGTAATAGCCTTATTGATACTGCTGGTTTAAAAGGGCTTTTGGAGGATAGTTTAAGTTCGTTCAAGCTTACATTCAAAGTTAATATCCTTCCTGATTGCAGTTATCTTTCAGGAAGTACGATATTCTTTGTTTTGCTTGGAGAAGCGGCCTGTGGACTTGCAACTGAATTAGATGTATCCATATCGCCTAATTTAGATATTGTGGGAGCAACCGTTCCATACACCACAGCCATTGTATTAAAAACCACTTACGTTTCGCCTTGTGCTGAAAATTCAACAATGAGGGTAGTGGTTCATAATCAGGGGCCTACCGCATTTGGAAACTCCGATTCGGTTCGTATTAAACTGCCTGTTGGGGTGACTTTCACAGGCGGCTCTTATAACGGTATTTATAATGCTCCGGTTAACGGAACTCCGTTACAATATACGCTTGGCGGAAACGGTTATTTACTTTGGAAATTACCCGCTGGAGTGGTTTCCGGGGATAGTTCAATTTTTTCATTTGATTATACAGGTGATCCTTTGGTCCTTTCCTGCGGTATTGTGTTTTTTGAAGCCAATACCTATACAGTAAGCATAGTAACTTGCAGTGGATCTGGGCTTAGTTGTGTCACAACTATTAATACAGGAGATACCACCCTTGCAGTATTTACCTACAAAGCATACCTGGCACTTGCCAATGGGAGCGCTACGTCAATCCCTAATCCCCCGGCTGAAGAAACGGTTACCTTGAATTTTGATATAATTAATACCGGACAAGCCATTTTAACAAATGCTGATTCTATTATTCAATTCTATTATGATGCAAATGGTAATGGAATATACAACCCGGGGGATGTTTTTTTAGCACAGGATACGGTTGTGGTTCCCAGAGATTCTACGCTGGCTTATTCTATTACGTTTAATGTCCCCGGTGGACAGGCATGCGCTATTATCGCTGTTGTTGACCCTACAGTTAATCCTTGTGTTTGCAATCCGTCTCAACTACTGTTACAGCCTCCGTTGATCAGTTTAAATAACGACAGTACTTTGTGCTCGGGTGAATCCATATCATTTGGTACCGTCCCTGTAACCGGCTATACCTATAGCTGGAGCCCGTCAACCGGCTTAAATAGTGCCACTATTGCCAATCCTTTGCTTACCACATCCAATTTAACCGGTGTGCCTGTTTCAACAATGTATGTTCTTACAACAGACCGGATCGGCTGTATTGTGGAGGACACCATCACCATTACTGTAAATCCTATTCCTGTTTCAAATGCGGGTGCTGATATTGCCATTTGTCCATACGATCTGGGGCAAATAGGTGCACCTACTGTTTCCGGCTATACTTATCTTTGGTTGCCCGCCTTTGGTTTGAGCGACACAGCAATATCCGATCCCGGTGTTTCAATCATTGTTCCGGGTACAACCACTTACACAGTTACTACCGGGGCCCTTGGTTGCTTTTCATCGGACAGTGCTGTAGTTAAGGTCAACCCTATTCCAATATCCAATGCAGGAACTGATATTCTTACGTGTGTCACTGCTGTTCCCGGGAATATCGGCACAGCTTCCACTACTGGTTATACTTATCTTTGGTCACCAGCCACAGACCTGAGCGACAGTACCCTGTCAAATCCTGCTGTGACATTGACCAACCCCGGCACCATTAGCTATACAGTAACCACTACAGCGCTTGATTGTTTTTCATCGGATACTGTTGAGGTGATTGTAAACCCATTGCCGACCGCAACAATAAGCGGTACAATAGCGATATGCCATAACGATTCGGCACAACGCGTAACTTTCAAAGGAGCTAACGGTACACCTCCTTATACATTCACTTATACGCTCAACAGTGGATCTGACCAGACAATAACCTCTAGCAGTGGCGACAGTGTCACTATATTGGCCTCCGCAACAGTAGTGGGTACATTTACCTATAATTTGATCAGTGTGCAGGACTCAAGTTCAACAGCTTGTTCACAGGCACAAAACGGGATTGCCATCATAACCGTAAACCCCTTACCAACCGCATCTTTAACAGGTACAACTGTTGTTTGTCAGCAAGTTGCGGCACCAAATGTTACGTTCACAGGAGCAAATAGTACCCCACCATATACTTTTACATACACCACAAATGGAGGAGCAAATCAAACGGTAACCACAATAAGCGGAAACAGTATTGATATAGCTGTTTCCACCGATACTGCCGGAACATTTATATATGCTTTGATAAGTGTACAGGATGCAAGTTCCACAACTTGTTCACAAGTGCAACCCGACACCGCCACTGTAACGGTGAACCCGCTTCCCGTTGCTAATTTCGGGTCGGAAGATGTTTGTTTGAACAGGGATATGGTTTTCACTGATTCTTCAAGCGTTTCAAGTGGAACTATTGATGCATGGCTTTGGAATTTTGGAATTGATGGTGCTTCCGCCATTTTACAAAACCCTGTTTACCTGTATAGTACTGCCGGGACATATTCGGTTTCTTTAATTTCCACAACCAACAATGGGTGTAAAGATACAATAAGCCAAAACGTTGTTGTGCATCCTTTACCTAACGTACAGTTCAACACTACGCCTGTTTCTATTGGTGTTTGTGATGGAACCACCGTACAGTTCATTGATGCAACCGTTATTGCCGCACCTGATGTTATACAAGCATGGGCCTGGAATTTTGGAGATGCCGGTCCTGTGGATATCAACCAAAACACATCTCATTTGTATACAGCTCCAAACCCTTATGCGGTGCAGTTGCTGGCGACTTCAAATTTCGGATGCACCGATTCAATTACAAAACCAATTACCATAAACCCTAATCCGGTGGTAAATTTTACAGGAAACCCCATAATAGGTTGCGAACCATTATGTATTTCTTTTACTGATTCATCATTTATTTCTGCGGGTAGCAATATCTTCTATACATGGGATCTTGGAGACGGCAGCCCTGTGAGTAATTCTCAAATTTTTGAGCATTGTTACGTGAATGATTCTGTTTCTCCGGCTTCTTTTAACATTTCTTTAACTGTTACTTCAGATAGCGGATGCGTTGGTACCTTATCAAAAAGTAGTTACATTACAGTTTATCCAAACCCGGAAGCTGATTTCTCTGTCGATCCTCTGATAACCACTGTTACAGACCCTGTTTTTTCATTGGTAAATTTAGCCACAGGAACTGATTTTTGGAATTGGAATTTTGGTGACAATACCTTTTCCGGTCTTCCAACCCCTCCTCCGCATAAATACCCGGCCGATACCGGCAGATATGTGATAACATTAATTACTTCCTCTCAATATGGTTGTACAGATACGGCATATAAAACTGTAATTATTGAAGGTGATTTTGTATTTTATATTCCTAATGCCTTTACACCGAACGAAGACGGTATCAACGATTATTTTTTCGGAACCGGCATTGGTATTATAAAATATGACCTGTGGATATTTGACAGGTGGGGAAACATGATTTTTCATGGAGATCAGATCCCTTCTGAAAATGCCAGATGGAACGGAAGATCAAATGGCGGTAAAGAGGAGGCCCAGATAGATGTTTACGTTTGGAAAGTCAAGCTTACCGACATGTTTAATAAGGAGCATAAATATATTGGAACGGTAACTTTAGTGAAGTAAGGTGAGTAAGCAGAGCAAAGTTAAAAACAGTTTTTTTTAAGCATTATAAACTTTAAGAAAAACTAAATTATAAAAATCTTCTTTAATATCCAACCTTTCGATAGCTTTCTGAAGCAATATTTCTATTTTTGTAGCTGCTGTTATTATCTCTTTTTAAAAACGGATAATAATAGCAAAGCTTTTATAAATGAGCGGATGCAACTAATTTTTGAATAAAGGCATCTTTCTACTATTGCGAAGGACATAATATTTCCGATGATTTTTATTAAAAAAAACAGCAAGGCATGAAAAAATTGCTGCTTCTAATTTTTCTTTTTCTTAATTATTACTCTTGGGGTCAAGGTAATATGATCTCTATTTCCAGCACCGTTCCTGCGAATATGACTGTTTGTGGAGCAGCAAAACTTTTTACGGTTAGCGTTTATAACCCTTCCCCCTTTTTAATTACAAATGATACTTTATTAATAACGGTACCAACCGGTATTCAATATGTATCCGGATCGCTTACCGGTGGAACGTTTCTGAACAGTTTTGGCGGAATTATAAAAGTTGTTTTACCTAACATTTCTGCATTAACAAATTTAAATATAACATTTATGGCTTCTGCCCAATGTACTGTTGTGGCATTCATTGCAGGTGGAGGGATAACCAAGAACAATATCCGTGTTAATTATACCGCCAATAATAATCACACTTATAATACCCATAATACTTCCCTTTATCTTGTAAAGCAACCTTTTCTTACCATCACCACAGTTACCAATCAATCCTATACCGGAAATATAGGGGATGTGTTTACACGCTGTATTACTGTTGTGAATGCCGGTTCGGGTGAGCTTGCCGACTTTACTTTTACAGATATTCACGGTGCCGGAATACAAATAACTGCCAGCAATAAAGGGGTGCTGACCAATATTGGAATGACAGCAAAAATTATATTAAGCGGTACAGATTTTTTAGGTGTTGGAGATGGGGATAATTTATTTGAAAGTGGTGAGAGCATAACCATTTGTGAAACAGTAACCGTGCTTAATTGTATTTCTGCATCATCAGCATTTAAAGCATTTTGGGGTTGTAGTGTGAATGCTTGCCAATCGTCAGTTTCCAGCGGCAACGTACTTTTTCCAAATTATCTTCCAATTTTATTGATTACCCCTATTGCCTCCATGAATTCCTGCATTGGTCCTGGAAATGCCAGTCCGCAGCAACTGAAAATAATTAATAAAGGTTTAGGAAATGCTATCAATGTGCAATTGGAGATCTTTCAGGCAACCGGTGGAGGATATAATGGTAATGTTGGTTCCAATATAGACCCTGCGAGTTTCACCATTCAGACTGGTATTGGAGGTGCGCCAGCATCAATCACTCCTAACAGCACTGTGGCTACCAATGCCTTATCTTGTATGACCAGCCCTAAAGGAAAGGTTCTTTTTAGCCTCCCCCTTATCAATGCAGGAGATACTATTTACCTGAATTGGAATAGTTACAGTTGCTGCTCTAATGCTTGTACCAACTCCGGTCAAAGCTATATTAATGGCTGGAGATACAAGGGTAGTTATCAGAATATCTGCCAAAGCACTTATGTAATAGCTGAGGCATGGGGAAGAGTGTATTCACAAATTTATGGAGCCCTGGTAAATGATGGCTCTCCTTCCACCTTAACCAACGGGCAAACCGGCACCTTTAATTTTTTGTTTTCCAACTATACTAACTCCTACCCTGCGGGGCCGGGTGCGCACTGGAAATTTGAATTTACCTTACCCCCTTTTGCCTGTTTATCTTATTCGAATATACGCATCTTACATTTTAATGGAGTAAGTACATGGACACCAAACACAGTAACTACAAGTGGGAGCACAGTGACCGCTATTTTTAATTCCCCACCACCTTTCGGGTTAAACCAGGCCGAATTAAAGATCAACCTCACCTTAAATTGCTCCCTTTGTACAGGGATAGATAGTTTAAGTGCTGTTACCGTCAAATCATTTTATATCCCAAATAACACTTGTGCCTGCGAAATAGGTGTTTCATGTCAGAGTGCTCCCTTAAGTGTTATTTGCCCCGACCCTTGTCCTTTCGGTGTGTTTTTCAATAATTTTGAAATAAAAAGGACAAGCTATGGGCTACCAGACAATGAAGCAGGTGGAGGTGACGGTATTCCGGATGGAGCAGGAAGTCTGAATTTTACAAAAATAAAAACCAACAGGTCAATGTTTGGTGATACCATTACTGCTGCTTATACCGGAATTGTAAACACTAATTTTGCACACCCATCCTTGCAATATTGCTATGCCTCCTCTTCAATAAGCAATGGTAATTTGTTGAGTTTCCTTGATGCTCAATTATTTATATATAGGGGTGGGTCATTGTTATACACCTGCACCAGTTTTACACCTGTAGTAAACACAACAGGCACTACCCGAACTTTCTTGTATGATCTGAGTGCGCCAACTTTAATTTCCAGCGGATGTCTGCCTGGAGGGTACCTGAATACCGATGGTGATTCACTGATATTTAAACCCCGCTATAGAGTTAGTGTTAACCCCGGAAATACGATCTTGACTTGTTATGCCACCAATAAATTTTATTCAAGCAATATCGCTAACCCAACCTTAGCGGCAGATAAATACCAATGCAGCAATTTTAATGGGAATTTTATTGTAATAGGATATTTTTTCCACTCTTATGGAGCAGATAGCTATTACGTAAATTCCTGTGATAATATTCCCGTTTCACAAAATTATTACCTGAGTATAGGACCTGCGGACGATAATTATGCAGGAGGGAATTTATTTCCTTATGAATACAGAAACTGGGCACATATATCAACTTTAACAGCAACGGTGCCTCCGGGATATACATATATTTCGGCACGTTTCAACCAGCTCAGAACTGCAGGAACGCTGGCTTCCAATACATCTGCCTGGCAAACAGTAGTACCAGTAGATCCGAATGCCGATACACTCGTTTTTGATGTTGAACCCTATTTTCAGGGTTATGGAGGAACGATCCCTTTAAGTGATGATGGTTTTCATGGAAAATTGGAAGTGACCATCCAACCCAGCTGTGAGGTTACACCCACTATATCTCAGGGAATACAGTACGATTGGACCTTTGAACCCAGCTCTTATTTAACAGGTCCCGGAAGTGATACCACCTTTGAATCGGGTTCAGATCAAATTATTTATGATCCACCTGTTTTATTTTTACAATCGGTATTACCATCTATTTTTGCTCTTGATTCCACAACAAGTTGGGACATCAGCATATCAAATACGTCAAACGTTTCCGATGCATTGAACACCTGGTTAAGTGGCCCCACCATTTCGGGGGTAGCTATAACAAAGGTGGTTGATCTGGATAGCAACGTGGTAATTCCGCTTACGGACACCATATATCAGGTAGGAACCGTAAGTGCTGCTGATGTGCGCCATTTCAGGATAACCGCTTCGTTTACTTCCTGTGGGCCGGATAGTGTTATCGTTCATTCAGGATGGAATTGCAATGCCGGCTACCCTTCGGGCGTGGGAACTTACCCTTGTACGCCTCAAAGGATCGCCTTAACATTAACACCTCTTACTCCTGCATTTTTGATCAACAGTACCGGACCTTCAGCAAGCATCCAGCTATGTGATACTGCCGAATTCAGTGCTGAGTGTGTTAACGTTCAGCTGGGAACGGCTTATAATGTTATTCTTAAAGCAACATTACCTGCCGGAGCAACTTTGATACCCGGCTCTTCGCAATTTAGTTATCCTCTTTCAAACCCTGCCATCAGTATTCCTGACCCTGTATTTATTAGCGGAAACGAATGGAAATG
Organism: Bacteroidota bacterium; assembly: GCA_040388455.1. Classification (GTDB taxonomy): domain Bacteria; phylum Bacteroidota; class Bacteroidia; order 2-12-FULL-35-15; family 2-12-FULL-35-15; genus 2-12-FULL-35-15. The sequence continues at coordinate 36,024 of JAZKBX010000127.1, read as the reverse complement.
GGATATTACAGCCACCGATACCACTATCGGTGCAAACGGATTGAAAGGTATTTTAGATACCATTTTAAATTCCTTTAGGGTAACTTTTAAATTTATTACTGATTGTGGTTATACTTCCGGCAGCAGTGTAGCCTATGTGGTAACCGGGAATGCTGCTTGCGGTTCTGCCACAGAACCTGATATATCCTTGTCACCATCTTTAGATATCATTGGAGCCATTGAACCTTACATGACAAAAATTGTATTAAGCACCACTTATGTTTCGCCATGTGCTGGTAATTCCAGCATACGTGTGGTAGTTCGTAATCAAGGCCCTACTGCTTTTGGCGTCACTGATTCTATTGCTGTTCAATTGCCTATTGGCGTTCCTTTCATACCCGGTTCTTTCAGTGGTATTTATAATGCCCCCCTTAATGGCACACCAAGGCAGTATGTTTTTAATGGAAAAACCTATCTGGTGTGGAAATTACCTGTAGGCACCGCAGCAGGTGACAGTTCCATATTTTCATTCCAGTACATCGGGGACCCTCCCGCACTTGCATGCGGCATTATTCTCTTTGAAGCACAAACGTATAGCATAAGCACCATTACCTGCGTTGCAACCGGAAATAACTGTATAACACAAATAATTACCGGAGACACAGCGCTTCCGGTATTTACCTATAAAGCTTACCTGTCGCTTAGTAATGGCTACGCAACATCGGTACCGAATCCTCCGGGTGGAGAAACAGTAACAATAAGTTATGATATTACCAATACCGGACAAGCGATATTAACGGATGCCGACTCTATTGTTCAATTTTATTTTGATGCTAACGCAGACGGGATCTACAGTACCGGAGATGTATTTATAGCAGAAGATACGCTACTGATCCCAAAGGACAGTATGATGCGGTTTACCTCCACTTTTAATGCTCCTCCAGGACAAGCCTGTTCCATTATCGCTATTATTGATCCGGCAGTTAACTCCTGTGTTTGTGATTTTTCACAACTGCTTATTCCTTCTTCTTTGCATAGCTTAGATAGCGATAGCACTTTGTGTTCTGGCGAAACAATAACACTTAGTTCTGCTCCTGTAACGGGTTACACCTATAGTTGGACACCTGTAACCGGTTTGAGTGATCCCAACATTGCCAATACGGTATTAACAACATCAAATTTAACGAGTGCGCCTGTTTCAACAACATACATACTCACAACAAACCGTATGGGTTGTACTTCCGCAGATACTGTTGTGATAACTGTTAATCCTTTACCAATAGGAACGATAACGGGAACAATAGACGTATGTGAAAATTCAGGAGCTCCGGACGTCACTTTTGTTGGGTCAGGAAGCACAGGGCCCTATACCTTCACCTATACTATTAATGGAGGGTCAAATCAAACAGTAACTACAACCAATGGGGATACAGCTATAGTTTCATCGCCTACAAATGTTCCCGGAACCTTTGTATATAACCTGGTAAGTATTCAAGATTCCAGTACAACTGCTTGTGCTCAGCCTCAAAGCGCCAGTATAACAATAACAGTGAACCCACTTCCATTAGCATCGGCTTTAATTGGAGGAACAACAGAGGTTTGCGAAGGCGGCATTTCACCTAATATCACTTTTACAGGATCTGTAGGTACGGCTCCTTTTACTTTTACCTACACCATCAATAACGGATCTCTTCTAACAGCAACAACGATAAGCGGAAACAGCATTGTGGTATCAGCTCCAACTTCTACTCCAGGCGTATTTATCTACAATTTGTTGAGCGTGCAGGATGCAAGTTCCACCACTTGCTCTCAACCGCAAAGCGGAAGTGCAACAATAACGGTTAATCCGCTGCCAACAGCAACTATAGGCGGAACGGTAGCAGTATGCAGAGATGCCACCGCACCCGACATCACCTTTGTAGGGTCCAATGGTACTGCGCCATACACCTTTACGTATACGCTTAATGGTGGAGCAAACCAAACAGTAGTTTCAACTAATGGAGACACTGCAATTGTACAAGCTTCAACAGTGATTGATGGTACTTTTGTATATACATTAGTAAGTGTAATCGATGCAACTACTACCACTTGTTCTCAAGCGCAGAGCGGAACAGCAACTGTAACAGTGGATCCTTTGCCAACTGCAACCATTAGCGGAACAACATCACTATGCCAGTATTTTCCTGAACCTCTTATTACTTTTGTTGGATACGGTGGTGTCAGGCCTTATACATTTACGTTTACAATAAATGGTGTGGTCCAACCAACTGTTGTTGCCACGAGTGTTGACAGCGTTACTTTGCCTGCCCCAACCACAGTAGCCGGTACATTTACCTATGCCCTTGTGAGTGTGCAGGATGCAAATCTTGCAGCATGTACCCACCCGCAAACCGGAGATGCAATAATAACGGTACACCCAAAACCTGTTGCGGCATTTAGCTCAACAAAAGTTTGTAATGGAAATGCAACTCAATTCAATGACAGCTCCACTACCTCTTCCGGCAATATAAGCACGTGGGTATGGGATATGGGTGATGGAAGCCCTCTGAATAGCGCTCAGAGTCCTTTTTATATTTATCCGGCTGCGGGCATGCACAGTGTTACCTTATATGTGAACAATAGTTTCGGATGCGCTGATACAGTTATAAAAACAGCCCAGGTTTACTACAATCCAATCGCAGACTTTACGCATAATGATGTTTGTTTTGGAGATACTATGCATTTCTCCAATACTTCCACAGTAGATTTTTCTACTTCCATAACCTCCAATTTATGGGTGTTTGGAGATGGCGGTGTTACAAGCAATTTAATAAACCCTGTACATTATTATTCTGTTCCGGGCACCTTTAATGTTACCTTGGTAACCACCACAGGTAATGGATGTTCCGCTGTTGCAAACATCCCTGTAAAAACGTTTGACCCTCCCGTTACCGGGTTCACGTTCAATAATACTTGTTTGTTGGATTCTGTAATATTTACAAATACATCACTTAACCCTGTAATGGGTACTATTGCTAGCTGGTCCTGGAATTTTGGAGACAACTCCCCTTTAAACACCAGCACATGGAGTCCAAGTCATCTGTATTCTATTCCGGGCGACTATATTGTTATTTTAACTACTTATTCATCCAATCTTGGTTGTCCGGATACGCTGCAGGATACCATTACTGTATTTCCTATGCCTATAGCTGATTTCGGATCTAACAATGTTTGTTTAAACCAGGTTATGTATTTTTATGATTCCTCAACTGTTGCTTCCGGCAGTATTTCCGGTTGGGAATGGGATTTTGGGGATGGAACACCTTCCGACAACAATCAAAATCCTTCACATACATTTACAAATGATACAACGTATTCTGTTTCGTTGATCGCTACATCTATTGATGGATGTAAAGATACCATAGCTAAAAATGTGGTGATCCATCCATTGCCAAATGTTCAATACAGTACAGCTAACGTTTGTGATGGCAACATGGTTTCCTTTATTGATCTATCCAACATTCCGGTAACCGATACGATACTTTCTTATTCATGGAATTTTGGTGACAACAGTTCTTTAAATAGTAATCAAAACACTTCGCATCTTTATGCTTCCGCAGGATCGTATAATGTTCAGTTGACGGTTGTTTCTTATTTCGGATGTGTTGATTCTGCTACTAAAATCAGTATTGTTAATCCTAATCCGGTTGTTGATTTTACAGTAAACGATACTGCCGGATGCGAACCTTTCTGTATTATTTTTCAGGATTCATCTTCTATCAGCACAGGTACTAATATTGCATGGTCGTGGGATTTTGGTAATGGCACGCAGGCAAACAATTCGGAGAACCCTGTTTGTTGTTACTCCAACGATTCCGTATTTGCACCGGTATTTTATTCTCCGGTCTTAACCGTTACTTCGGATAGTGGCTGTGTTAGCACAATATCAAAAAACAATTTCATCACCGTATATCCAAAACCCGATGCCAATTTTACGGTTGAACCTAAAACAGAAACAATTATAAACCCGGTTATTTCTTTTACAGATCTATCTGTAGGAACAAATTTCTGGAGTTGGAATTTTGGAGATATGGATACTTCTTCCCTGTCTGACCCTCTCCCTCATACTTATGCGGATACGGGCACTTATACAATAACGCTGATCACAAATACTAATTATGGCTGTTTGGATACCGCGTATCAAAACATAAGTATAGAACCGGATTTTGTATTTTATATTCCTAATTCTTTTACACCAAATGACGATGGTATAAATGATAGCTTTTCCGGAAAAGGCATTTTTATTATTAAATATGAAATGAGTATTTTTGACCGTTGGGGTAATTTGGTCTTCTTTTCTGATAACATCAATACTCCCTGGGATGGCAAAGCAAATCATGGAAAAGAATTAGCACAGAGAGATGTGTATATTTATTCTATCAGGGTTACTGATATCAAAACGATAGAGCATGATTACAAGGGGAAGGTAACGTTGATAAGATAAAATTATTGAGGATTAAACATACAAAAAATGAAGAGCATTCCGACATTTTGATAATATGAAATCCGCAAGAATAAAATAGTTTTATAAATAAAATCATGTCAAAAACATTAGAAGCATTTTTAGCGGCATCAGAAATAAAGATTGTTGATGTGAGTCATCGAAAAAAAATAATGCACAATATTGAGCAGTATGATAAAAGCGTGGCTGAGGGAAAAAATCAATTCAGTAATTTAGAACTTGCTAAGAAACGTATTGCCGGAGTTAAACATAAATCAATTGAAAATCTTGAAAAATACCTTGTAGAATTTGAAGCAAATTTTATTAAGCGTGGAGGGAAAGTTATTTGGGCGCAGGATGCTGAAGAAGCCATTAAGGAATCGCTTCAGATCATGCAAAAGCTGAAAGCAAAATCAGTTGTAAAAACCAAATCAATGGTTTCGGAAGAGATCCACCTGAAAGAGGCACTCGAAAAAAACGGAATAGAAGGCATTGAAACGGATCTGGGGGAGTATATTTTACAATTACGTAAAGAAACACCTTTCCACACAGTAACACCTGCAATGCATCTTTCAAAAGAAGATGTAGCCAAAACATTTAATGAAAAAAAGGGAACACCACTTGATTGGAACCCCGAACAAATAACCGATTTTGTTCGCAGGGAGTTACGCGAAAAATATTCAAAAGCAGATGTTGGGGTAAGTGGAGCTAATTTTTTGATCGCTGATATCGGAGCAATTGCTGTAACCGAAAATGAAGGTAACGGAGTAATGTCAATGGCATTTCCAAAAGTGCACATTGCTATTGTAGGAATTGAAAAAATTATTCCTTCTATGGCTGATCTGGATCTCTTCTGGCCGGTGCTTTCAACCTACGGAACAGGACAAAACCTAACTGTTTATAATACCATTTATACCGGACCTAAACAATCAGACGAAGTTGACGGCCCGGGCGAAATGTATGTGATTTTGCTTGATAACGGACGTTCTCTCTTGTTAGATAAACCCGATCAAAGAGAAGCCCTCTCCTGTATTGGATGTGGCGCGTGCTCCACTGTTTGTCCGGTTTATCAAACCATTGGCGGGCAAGCTTATGGCACAACATACAGCGGACCTATTGGTTCTGTTATAACTCCACATATACAAGGGATGGAGGAGTTTAAGCACTTAAGCTACGCATCTACTTTGTGTGGAAAATGTACTGAAGTGTGTCCTGCAAAAATTGATATTCATAAACTTTTATTATTGAATCGCAGAGACAGTGTTGAAAAAGGCCTTTCTGCAAAAACGGATAACTGGATATGGCATTTTTGGAAAAAGGCGATGCTGAAACGCTCTAAAATGGATAAAGGCGGAGCAAAATTAAAAAACTTTATGCTCAAGCAATTTTTCAAAAAATCCTGGGGAGAGCGCAGAGAATTACCACAGGTTGTGCCCAAATCTTTTAACCAACTCTGGAGAGAACGTAAGGGAATAAAGTAAATTTGAAAATGTGCTAATTTTCAATGTGCTAACTATTATCTGTCCGTTATATTGTGATTAATCAAATTATAAAAAAGTATTTGCCACCTATTTCACGAATTAACATATAAAATCGGTGTAATTCGTGGCTTAATATTGTCTTTAAAGACAAGCATTAATTAATTTTCAAATTATCATTTATGAATTTAGATCTATCAGGAAAAACAGCTCTTGTTTGCGGAAGCACACAAGGCATTGGAAAGGCTTCAGCTAAAGAACTTGCTATACTTGGTGCAAATATAGTATTGGCTGCACGCAACGAAGAATCATTGAAGGCAGCACTAAAAGATCTGGATGTTTTGAAAGGACAAACGCATACTTTTTTATGTGCCGATTTTCAAAATCCAAATCAACTAAAAGAAAAAGTAGAAACTTTTGTTGCAACACAGGGTACCATTCATATTTTAGTAAATAATACTGGAGGGCCTCCGGGTGGCCTGATAACAAATGCGAAGGTGGAGGACTTTCTTCAAGCCTTTAATAATCATTTGGTATGCAACCATGTTTTGGTTCAGGCGGTGATAGAGGGTATGAAACAAGAAAATTACGGTCGGATCATCAATATTATAAGTACTTCTGTTAAAATGCCGTTAAAAAATTTAGGTGTTTCAAATACCATTCGTGCTGCTGTTGCTAACTGGTCAAAAACACTTGCAAACGAAGTGGCATCATTTGGAATCACAGTAAACAATGTACTTCCAGGGGCTACGTCAACAGGCCGTTTACAGGCCATCATAGAAAATAAATCTAAAAATACCGGAGAATCTTTGAATCAGATTAAAAATGAAATGGAGGGCGAAATTCCATTGGGCCGTTTTGCTGATCCATCGGAAATTGCCAATGCAGTAGCCTTTTTGGCAAGCCCGGCAGCTTCTTATATTACCGGAATTAATGTGCCGGTAGATGGCGGAAGAACAGGGTGTTTGTAAGGTAAACAGACGATAAAAAACAGTTACGTTATTTCAAAAGGGCAAGAAGAAATTTTTAGCCACCAATCCGGATCATACTTCTATTCTCGGCAGAGGCCGTATTCAGGGCAATTGAAGGGTTTGCACCAACAGCATTTTCAAAATCAAAGCGGCCGCCTCGTTCTCGTTTTTTATTTTCTAAACAAGATAGAATCAGAGGAGTAATATCTTCACCCTTTCTCATGGCCGTAAGTAAATCTGTTTCATCCTGAGAGAACAAGCAGTTTTTCATTTTCCCGTCAGCCGTTAGGCGCAATCGATTGCAGGTGCCACAAAAAGGTTCCGTAATGGTTGTGATAAAAGCAAAAGTACCGGCATGCCCCGGCACGGTATATTTTTTTGCTGTATCGTTTATTGCATCTTCTAATTTTAAAAACTCATATTTTGTACAGATACTATTCAGCATTTCTTTGTAAGAAAAAACTTTTTCGGGAAGCCATGCGTTTCCTGCAAAGGGCATAAATTCTATGAACCGCACATCAAGTGGGAAATCTTTTGTCCAGCTAATAAAATCTAAAATGGCATGTTCATTTACTCCTTTCATCACCACCATATTTACTTTCACTTTAAAATTCTGTGACAGTAGTAAATAAATATTGGCCATGATCTTTTTAAAATCCCCACGTTTGGTGATCTCAAAAAATTCATCGGGGTTTAATGTGTCCAAACTCACGTTCACTGAACGGATATTAGCAGCCTTAAAAGTTTCGATATATTGATCAACCAACACCGCATTAGTACTGATAGTAAGCTCTATAGGAAGCTTTGAAAGTTTTTGTATGATTTTCTTTGCATCTTTTCTTAACAAAGGTTCACCTCCTGTTAAGCGAATTTTTTTTACTCCTAATCCAACAAACACTTTTGCCATATTCTCGATCTCTTCCACCTGCATCAATTTTGCAGACGGTGTAACCAACACTTTTTCATTGGGCATGCAATACACACAACGCAGGTTACACGCATCTGTAAGCGAAATGCGTAAATAATCGTGTTGGCGGCCAAACGTGTCTGTTAGTTGAGGTTTTAGCATTTTTTGTAAACTTAATGAAGAAGGTTTTTTATAATGCTCTTAAATTATTTTCTAAATTGTCAGACTATAAATCTACATTAAAAAACTTATTGCTTTCATAGATTTGTGGATATTATGTTTTTATTCTGATGTTTGTTTTGATCTTTTTGTTTTCAGGAAGGCAGCGAAATGGCTTATCGTAGGGGATTGTAGAAATATAAAAACTGTAATTAAATAAATTCAGTTTCATCAATCAACGTCATACATTTAAAATGCCCTTTGGGGCATTTGTCGTAACCAATTTTTGAACATGGTCGGCACGATAAATTTTTTACCTCCACTATTTTTGAGCTTGCATCGGGCAGATAAGGTGAGAAACCAAAGGCAGGAACTGTATTTCCCCAAACGGAAATAATTTCTTTTTTGAATCCGGCTGCAATATGCATTAAACCAGTATCGTGTGAAATAATTTTTGTTGCCTGTTTTATTAAGGATGCAGATTGATTCAGATTGTATTTCCCACATGCATTGTAAATGCCCGCTCCTACAGCATTTTTAATTAGCTCTGCGCGCCCGGCATCTTCTTTTCCTCCTAATAAAATAATGGGTTGATTTATTTTTTTACAAATCGAAATTATTTTTTCTGTGGGCAATTGTTTTGTGAAATGTTTTGCCCCGATAACAAAACCAATGTATCCGTTTTGATGGGAACTTGGTAAGGAAGAAATATTCACTTCATTCTCTGCGGGGATAAAATAATCTAAACCCTTTTTGTCATTTTTTATTCCAAGCGATCCAACAGTTTGCATATAGCGGTCAACTATATGCGTTGCAGGCATTTTATTTATTTTTAAATTGACCAGCAACCATTTTTTTAAATTCAATTTTTTGAATGATGCTGAGGGTTTGCTGAGTGCCATTTTTATTTGCAGCGATCGAATATTGTTATGGAGATCAACAACAAGATCAAAATTTTCTTTTTTCAGATCTTCAATAACTTCTTTCACCTCTTTTTCGATGAGGTGAATTTTGGTGATGTAAGGATTGTGTTCTAAAATTCCTTTGAAGGTTTTTTTTGTAAGGTAGTGAATTTCAATATCCGGTTTTTGTTGCTTTGTACAGCGAATCACAGGCGTAGTTAATACAATGTCGCCAATGGAACTAAAACGTATGATGAGTATTTTGGTCAATAGTGCAAATTTGGGTTAAAAAAAATAGGTGGTGGTTTTTTCTGCAGGTTATAGTGTCAAATATTTTTAAGAATGTAAAGCATTTTCTGACATTAATAATCAAATGGCTCTCTGCTTGTATGCCTGATTCTTATGATGCGAATTTCCTGCATTGCCATTTTGATTTGATAAGTAATTCTGTAGTTATATATAACAAATGCTCTGAATTCTTTAGATGGTTTATCTTTTAGTTTATCTGTTTCACAAATTAGTGCATTTGTTTTTATAATTTCTAATCGGGATAAAATGCCATCCTTTACAATTTTGGGAGCTTGCGAACTTTGCTTAGATAAAAAAGAAAGTATTTCTTTGAAGTTCTCAAGTGCATTTCTATCCCAAATAATTGCAAATAATTTTTGCTTTACCATTTGGATAACTCTTTTATAGCATCCTGATGGGTAACAAAATCACCGTTTTCAATGCGAGAAACGGCTTCATTGATTTCTTTATTATATTGTTTTCGAGTAATTCGTTTAGTTTCTTTGTCAACATTCAAAAAACTTTTAACCATTTCTAAAAGCAACGTCTGTTGTTTCTTAGACAATAATGGCAAGTAAGAATCAAGTTGTTTTTTTATTGCTGTTGTGGTCATGCCGATCATTTATTAATATTCAAATTTACAAAAAATAAAATACTTTTTTACTTCTCATTATAGATCACTTCCAGCAGGGTTTGTCCAACGGCTTTCAATGTGTTTTTATCAATCAGGCTAATATTATCTTTATGCGTATGGTGATAATCTCCAAATCCGCCTGTTGACTGATTGTACTCAATAATATCAATACACGGTATGCCAGCCTGATTCACATAAATGTGATCATCAACACCAACAAAGTCTTTGGTTTGTGACAAAAAATAATTTCCATAGCCAATGTTGCTTGCTGCTTTCCAGACTTTATCAACTGCAGCAGAAGCGTATTCCACAGATTTGCTTTCTTTAGGGAAAATAGCATTAGGGCCACCAACCATATCTAATAAGATCCCAAAATTTGCATAGTAATTTGTTTTATGCAGATTCTTCGCCCAAAATTGTGAACCAAGGCACCACGATTCATTGTTTCCGCTTGTTCCATAGTCTTCAATGTCAAAAAAGATGATATCGATCCCAATATTAGGTTGAATAGTACTTACCTGGCGGGCTATTTCCAAAGCAACACCAACACCACTTGCACCATCATTAGCGCCATCAATGGGTTTGTCTTTATCTTTTGTGTCCGAATCTGCAAAAGGACGAGTGTCCCAGTGAGCACAGATCAAAATTCTGCTTTGTGCTTCCGGTTTAAAGGAGGCGATAATGTTTTTTAAAGTGAATTGTTTTTTATCAAATGTTTGTACGGTTCCTCGTTGAACAATAGTTTCGAGTCCGTATGATTTTAATTTCGCAACTAAATAGTCTGCACATTTAGCATGTGAAACAGTTCCCGGAACACGCGGACCAAAATCAACTTGCGCTTTTATATAGGCATAAGCTGAATCGGTATTAAAATCAGGTGCTGTAACTTTTTTTACATCAACAGTTTTTGTTTCTGCTGTTTCTGTTGTTTGTTCCGTTTGATTACGGCAGGATGCAAGAAAAAGTAATGTATTAACACAAAACAGCAGTAGTATTTTATTCTTGAATCGTCCAGACTGAACCATCTTTAGTATCTTTTATTATGATATTGTTTTTACTCAGATCATCACGTAATTTGTCGGATGCGGCAAAATCTTTTTTTGCTTTTATTTCTTTTCTGATTTCCAGAATTATTTCCATTACACCATGTAAGGCTTTATCGCTGGCTGTATTGGATGTTTCTGTTTTTAATCCCAATACATCAAAAACAAACTCATGCATTAGTTTTTTTAGAGAAATGATATCCTCCTTTGTGATCGTTTCTTTGCTGTCATTTACCGAGTTAATGATGCGGGAAGCTTCAAAAAGGTTAGCGATTAAAATGGGAGTATTAAAATCATCGTTCATTGCATCGTAGCAATTTTTTTCTATCTCTTTTATATCAGAAGTAGATTTGGAAGATGCTTTTAAATTCTCCAGTGTTTTAATAGATGCCATCAAACGGGCATATCCTTTTTCAGATGCCTGCAGTGCTTCATTCGAGAAATCAAGCGTACTCCGGTAATGGGTCTGCATCATAAAAAAACGCACTCCCATTGGGCTATATCCTTTTTCTAATAAAGGATGGTCTCCGGTAAATAATTCGCCCGGCAAAAAACCATTGCCTGCTGTTTTAGACATACGAACACCGTTCACGGTAAGCATATTGGTGTGCATCCAGTATTTAACAGGCGCTTTGTGGTTACATGCCTGCGATTGAGCAATTTCATTGGTATGATGAGTGGCTTGCAGATCCATTCCACCGCCATGTATATCAAATGTATCACCTAAATATTTGCTGCTCATGGCGGAGCATTCAATGTGCCAGCCAGGAAAGCCCCAGCCCCAGGGCGATGGCCAACGCATGATCTGTTCCGGTTTTACTTTTATCCACAAAGCAAAATCCAGCCGGCCACGTTTTTCGTCTTGTCCGCTAAGCTCACGTGTGTTTGCTATCAGGTCGTCTAATTGCCTGTTAGTAAGCTGTCCGTAAGGAAACTCTTTATTATATTTTTCTACGTCAAAATAAACGGTACCATTTACTTCATACGCATAACCATTTGAAATGATTTGTTTTACCATTTCAATCTGCTCACAAATATGTCCGGTAGCAGTAGGCTCAATACTTGGTGGAAGTGCATTAAATTCCCGCATTACATCATGGAAACCGAGCGTATATTTTTGAACGATCTCCATTGGTTCCAATTGTTCAAGCTTCGCTTTTTTTTCAAATTTATCATCGCCTTCATCACGATCACCTTCCAAATGTCCCGCGTCAGTGATATTACGCACATAGCGTACCTTAAATCCTGAATGTAATAAATAGCGATAGATCAGATCAAAGGAAATAAACGTGCGGCAGTTGCCCAAATGCACATCACTGTATACTGTTGGGCCACAAACGTACAAGCCAACCATACCTTCATTGAGGGGTTCAAACTTTTCTTTTGTCCGGGTTAGTGTATTGTAAATTACCAGGTGGTTCTTCATAGAAATAAATCAATTTGATAATGTGCTAATTTGAAAATTTGATAATGAACGTATTTAATTTTCAAATTAAAAAAAATGTGCTAATTTGAAAATGTGTTTTAAGCATTCGGCAAATTAGCACATTATCAAATTATCAAATTAGTAAATTATTCTTCGATAACACTATCACCAATGTATTTACCGCCTTTATAAAGTGCTATCCGGGTTAATATTCCATTCGTATTATAGATATATACCTTACCGTCCATTAACTTATTCTTATGAAAGATACCATCTTTAGATACTTGTTTATTCTTGTTGTATAGCTTCCATTTCCCTTCGCCATCAAATGGTTTACCACTATTCACTTTTTCAATTCCTTTATCCACATCAATTGGCGCCACTTTAATAGGATCTACAACAACTTCTTTAACAACTTCTTTAATAATTGGTTTTTTAGGTTCGTATGTTTTTACACTTGCAACATCTAAAAAACCATCAGCAAAATTTTTCTCAGATTTCAAATCTCCGTTTTCATAATATTCTTTTAGGATCCCGGCCTCTTTTCCTTCAGCCCATGATCCTTCAATCATTGTCTGACCATTTTCATAATAATATTTTTGGTCTCCTGCGCGTTTACCTGTCGTATTAAACTTGAATGCCTGTTGAATCTGTCCGTTCTCATAATACAACTTATAATCACCTACCCAGCGGTTGTTTTTCCACAAACCTTCTTCTTTAGGTTTGCCGTTTTCGTGGTACATAATTGCATATCCGTTAGGACGGTTATTTTCGTATGTGATCTTGCTTTTTAAATTATTGTTGCAGTAATATTCAGTCCAAATAGCGATCTTTTTGCTGTTTTCAAATACACCTTCTTCTACTTTTTGATCATCGGTATAACAAGGCTTGTGAACCATTTTATTGGTAACGATCCATTTTCCTTGTTTTTTTCCAGCAACATCAGTCAGGTTAATTGTATCAGTACCAGCCATCTCATAGGTTTGAGCAAAGGCAAGGTTCGAAGCAATAATCAACACTATCAAAAAAACTTTTTTCATCTAAGAAGAATAATTTATTTCAAATTTAATCTGCCAACTGGCCGATTTTTTTTAATTGTTTCCTTGTTTCTATAATGCGCAAATGTAAGGTTTTTAATTTTATTCAACAAAGCATACCGTAAAATTTACTGTTAAAGAATGTAAAAGGTTCATTTCTTGATAGTTCGCAAATTTTTGATCATATCAGAGGTCATTGCGGAAAGATCAAATTCAGGCTTCCACCCCCAATCCGAAACAGCCTCAGCTGCATCAATACTTTTTGGCCAGCTATCGGCTATTTGTTGGCGTGAATCTTCTTTATAAGTAATTCTGAAATTAGGGATGTGTTTTGTGATCTCGGCAGCAATTTCTTTTGGCGAAAAGCTAAAACCAGCCAGATTATAACTCGAACGTATTTTAATTTTATCAGCATCAGCCTGCATAATGCCAATTGTGGCTTTAATTGCATCCGGCATATACATCATCGGCAAGGTAGCGTTTTCGGATAAAAAACATTCATAGTTCCCGGATTTTAAGGCCTCATGAAAAATGTGGACCGCGTAATCGGTGGTGCCACCGCCCGGTGCCGATTTCCAGCCAATTAACCCCGGATAGCGTAAACTGCGAACATCTACATTGTATTTATTGAAGTAATACTCGCACCAGCGTTCCCCCGCTTGTTTACTGATCCCATAAACAGTGCTGGGTTCCATAACAGTATATTGGGGAGTGTTTTCTTTAGGGGTATTAGGGCCGAAAACAGCGATGGAGCTGGGCCAGTATATTTTTTCAATGATCTTTTCTTTCGCAAGATCAAGTACATTCAACAGTCCGTTCATATTCAGATCCCAGGCAAATTTTGGCATTTTTTCGGCTGTAGCGGAAAGCAGGGCGGCCAATAAATATACCTGGTTGATCTTATGGCGCTTTACTATTTCCAGCAAACCCGGAGCATTCAGCACATCAATTACTTCAAAAGGACCTTCTTTGGATTGTTCTGTTATTTTAACATCTGACGCTATTACGTTTTCGATACCGTAAACATTTCTAAGGTTTTGTACCAGCTCAGTTCCTAATTGTCCGGATGAACCGATCACTAATATTTTTTCAGTTGTTCGCATAATAAAAATTCAGTAAAAAATTACACCGATTTACAAATGATTACACCAGTTCAATTGCATGTTGCATATCGGTGAAATCGATCTTGTATTTCTATAATCGGTGGAATCCCCATATATACGAGGCTAAAAATACTTTTTTTTAACAACATACTCTTAATTGCCCTGAATTATTTTAATTAGCGCTCAAAAAATCGGCAAGTAAATTTTTTTGTTGTAAATGTTTCTTTAAAACGTCTGTTTTATGAATACTTTAGTTCGATTTGATGTATCCCCCAAAAATCACGTTAAAGTTTCAATAAATCACTACGAGCAAGCGTTTCAAAACAATAAATTCGTTATTGTTTTTCTTATCAACACTTGATTGTGAATACTTTATGCAAAAATTGCGCCCCAATTCATTGCTATTCGCTTATAAAATCATTAGTTTTGCTTCTGGACTATAACAATTATAAGAAATTGGGTTTGTAAAAGCCTGATATCTGAACTAAATTGGGTGTAGTTTATAAAATTGAATATTCATAAAACTAAAATCATAACATGAAAAAACTTACCAGCCTGTTTATTATGCTTGTCATTGGAACAAGCCTTTCTAATGCAACAACTGTTAAAGCGATTGATGCAAAAAAAATTGCGGAAGATTTTTTTAAACAGGTTTTAACTCAGGATCTTACCGTTGCAACATTAACCTATACTGAATTATCTGCTAATGGAGAGCCTGTTTATTATGTATTTAATGTAAATGAAGGTTTTGTGGTTGTGGCCGCTGATGATGGAGTTCTTCCAATTATGAGCTATTCAACTGAAGGGAGTTTCGTTGCTCCAAAAGCCAAAGCTATTGTTGTTACTATTGACAGATGGGCTGCTAAATCATGGGCAACTCAGCCTTCCAAAGGGTAAATATTCATTAAATAATAAACTACAGTTTTACTTTAAATGAGCAATTCAGGGGGGGCTTACCCCAAGTCTGATATCGTTTGTATAACTAATAGGTTGAAAATTAGGCGAATTCTGTCAAAAAGCCACTAAAATTTTATAAATCCTGCCCGCCTTTCTTTTGTTCCCCCTTTCCAAAGAATTATTTTATGTTCCGCTATTTTTTTAAAAACCAATGAATAAATTGATTTTTTTTAGTTGCTTTGTCGTTTAAATTCGTTAAATTGGTAGTTTAAATAGTTAGCTGGTTTATAAAATTTAAATCAAAAATGGAGGTTTGCTTATGAATTGTATTATTATAGATGATGATGAAATGTCCAGAAATGCTTTAAAGCATTTGGTTTCTCAAGTTTCTTATTTAAATCTTATTGGAGTTTATACCAAAGCAAGCGAATCACTTACTGTTTTATATAATAGAAGCGTGGATTTAATATTGCTTGATATAGAAATGCCAGATATTAGCGGCCTTGAATTTATAAAAACCATTAAGGACCCACCCTTAACCATTTTTGTTACTTCAAAAAAAGAATATGCTATAGAAGCCTTTGAATGCAACATTATCGATTATCTTGTAAAGCCCATTTTATTAGATCGCTTTTTTAAAGCAATAACAAAATCAAAAGAAATTTTCGAGACGTATAAAAAAAATGATGCAACATTAAGTCAGGATTATCTTTTTGTAAAAGTTAATGGAACCATTGTTAAAATTAGTAATAAAGAGATATTATGGGTTGAAGCTCTGGGTGATTATATTAATATTAATACTTTCGAAAAAAAATATACCATTCATTCAACGATGAAAACTATGGAGAGTAAACTAGATGATAGTAAATTTATTCGTGTACATCGTTCGTATATTATATCCATTGCTAATATTAATTCAATTGACGATAATATTATAGTAATTAATAAACAACTCATTCCAATTGGGTTGGTTTATAGGGAAAAATTAATAAAAAGGCTGAATCTATTATAAATCTTAATACCAAATTAGTTTAGTTCAGCCTTAAATTTCTCAAGTTCAGCGAATTTATTCTTAATTTTTTTAGTACTCAAGTACAAGTTAATTATAGAAAATACATTGTTTTTAAGAAAGGAAGGATGAACTATGAATGAAGATATGAATTTACAGGAAATAAATATATTGCTTGTTGAAGATAATCCAGGTGATATACGACTTACAAAAGAGGTCCTTAAAGAGGGAAAAATAAGCAATGTTTTAAATGTTGTAATGGATGGGGAAGAAGCCATACTCTATTTAAAGAAAAAAGGGATTCACATTAATGCTGTTACCCCCGATATAATTCTGCTCGATCTTAACTTACCAAAGAAAGACGGGAGAGAAGTGCTTGCCGAAATAAAAGAGGATGACTTACTGAAGCTTATTCCTGTGATTGTGTTAACTACTTCTTCGGCAGAACAGGACGTATTAAATATGTATGCTCACCACGCTAATTGTTATATTACCAAACCCGTTGATTTTAGTCAATTTATTACTGTAATCAGATCGATTGAAAATTTTTGGCTCACCATCGTTAAGTTACCAAAAAAACAAGTATCTAAATAGAGCAAAATTGTTAGTAGGAAAGCACCAATTTGCGGGTGCCTTATTAAATAAATCTATTTGCTTTAACAGCTGATACATCTAATCTATCAACTTATGAAAGATTTAAAAGATTTTGCAATTTATCTTAGAAAAAATCATTTAAAAGATTTTGCAAAGGAAAACCTGCGCATTATTAGTACATTGGATATTCCATTGATGAAGCATCCACTTATTGCCCAACTGACCCCAGAGCAACTGTTTGAGCAAACCTTGAATAGTTTAGATAAATTCCTTATTTCTATAGAAAACGATACAGCAATTGAAGATGTAAAAAATAATTTGAAAAATTGGGAGGAAAATAAAACTCCCGGGTTTTCCAAAAGTGATATTCAACTTGCTGACCTGGTTCATATATATTCTGCTCAAAAAAGGGCCCTGATCAAATTTTTATCTTTTTTTACAAATGATGTTAACGAAGTTGTAAATATTATTAATGAGCTGGAGGAATATTATGTAACAACCCAGGGCCTCGCATTGACAATACTGTTAAAAATTCAAAAAGAAACTGAAGCGAGTTTGTTGGCAAGTGAAAGGCAGCTTCAGTTAATGGTTTCAAATATAATGGGCTACGCCATTTTTATGATAGATATTACCGGTCATATTTTAAGTTGGAACCAGGGAGCAGTAAATATTAATGGCTATTTGGAAGAGGAAATTATTGGAAAGCATATTTCTGTTTTTTATACTTCCGAAGATATAGAACAACGAAAACCGGAACACAATTTAAAGGTGGCGCAAGAAGAAGGCAGATGTGAAAGTGAAGGTTGGCGAATTAGAAAGAATGGTTCTATGTTTTGGGCAGATGCTATTTTTACTGCAATATATGATGAAGCTGGAGTATTAGAAGGCTTTGCTAAAATTACCCATGATATTTCGGATCGTAAAAAGGCAGAAGATGAACTAAAACAAAAAACATTAGAATTGCTAAGATCTAACCAGGAGCTGGAACAGTTTGCTTATGTGGCATCACATGATTTGCAAGAGCCATTAAGAATGGTAACCAGTTACCTTCAACTAATAGAAAAACGGTATAAAGATAAATTGGATCAGGATGCAATTGATTTTATTGGCTTCGCTGTAGATGGAAGCAGCCGAATGAGAGTACTTATTCAAAGTCTTTTAGAATATTCAAGGGTTAATAGAATTAAACCATTCGAACCCATAAATGTGAATGATTTACTAAATGAAATAATACAAAATCTGGGTGACGCAATCAAGGAGCAGAAGGCTACTGTGTTATTTGGGGCCATGCCAATTATTTATGGCGATTTTGTTCTAATTGGTCAATTATTTCAAAATTTGATTGAGAACGCGATAAAGTTTAAAGGCGATAACGATCCAAAAGTTTTTATTTCGGCTAAAAAAGAAAACAATGAATATTTATTCTCAGTAAAAGATAATGGTATTGGCATGAAGAAAGAATATCTGGATAAAATATTTGTTATTTTTCAACGATTGAATAATAAGGAAAAATATCCTGGGACAGGCATTGGACTTGCCATTTGCAAAAAAATTGTGGAGCGGCACAATGGAAAAATATGGGTTGAATCGGAGGAAGATAAAGGAAGTACTTTTTATTTTACAATAAAAGAAAAATAGTATAAAAAGTACGTTATAATTATTTAAAAGCTACGCAAAGCCCAAATAGTTGCAACTGATCGACTTGGGGAATATTGATAACTAGGCCCCCTAAAGCATCCTAATTCCGAGTTTTTCAAGAATAAAAATTTAAACAGATTATAAACATGAAGATTATAAAATGGTTTAAAAATGTATCCATCTCCCAAAAATTATATTTGGTAGTGGGTGCAATGGCTTTGCTTATAACTGTTGAATTATTTACAATGTTATTTGCGCTAAATACACTTTCATCGGTAAGGGCATTTGTAGGTGGCGAGGGGTTATGGTCAAAAGCAGAAAAAGATGCCGTTTACTATTTGCAAAAATATTCCCGAACTTTTAATGAAAAAGATTATGCGAAATTTCAAGAGTTCATGAAAGTGCCCTTAGGCGACCATAAGACACTAATGGAACTGAATAAAAAAAATCCAAATCTGGAAATTGCGAAACAAGGCTTTCTGGAAGGGCGCAATCATCCTGATGATATAGACGGAATGATAAAGCTATTCCGTAGATTTTACAACATCTATTATATAAAAAAAGCAATTCTTATATGGACAAAAGCAGATTTTATAATCGGGCAGCTACCTCCTATCGCTGAAAAACTGAAGGCTGAGATAAGTCAGGAGTCCCCTTCATTAGAAAAAATAGATGGCCTGCTTTTCGAAATAGATAGTATCAATCAAAAACTCACTGTTTTGGAAGATGATTTTTCATACACATTGGGTGAAGGGTCGAGATGGTTGGAAAATTTGATTCTGACGGTTTTGTTTGCCATTGCATTAACTGTTGAGTTTACGGGATTGTTTTTAAGTATTTCCCTAAGCATCGGGATAACAAAAGGTGTTAATGAAATTATAAGGGTTTCGGCCAACATATCAAAAGCCAACTTTAATAGCAAGGCAAAAATTTATTCAAAAGATGAAATAGGGGTATTGGCCGCATCATTTAATAAAATGATGGATGATCTGGAAGGAAATATAAATGGACGTATTGAGGTAGAGCAAAATTTAAGAAAACAAAAGGATTTATATGAGTCTCTTATTGAAACACAAAGTGAAATGGGGCAAGGAATTGCAATCACGGAGGGGGAATCAATCATTTATGTGAATGATGCACTTTGCAAAATGTATGGCTATAATAAGGATGAGATTCTCAATTTTCCATCTTTCTTTGATATAGTTATACCAGAGGAAAAAGAAAGACTTTCTTTACGTTTAAGCCACCGTCTTTATGGAAACGAAATGGGCGATACAGGAGAAACTACCATTTTAGCTAAAGATGGGAACAAAATTGATATCGAATACTCTATCAAAAAAATCAATACAGATGGACGGGTTCAATTATTATCGGTTATTCGTGATATAACTTATCGCAAGCGCGCGGAAGATGAACTTAATCAAAAAACTCAAGAGCTTATTCGTTCAAACGATGAATTAGAACAGTTTGCCTATGTTGCCTCTCACGATTTGCAAGAACCATTGAGAATGGTGACCAGCTATCTCGAATTATTAGAAACGAGATATAAGGATAAATTAGATCAGGATGCAACTGAGTTTATAGAATTCGCTGTTGATGGAAGCAGCAGGATGAGAATTCTTATCCAAAGTCTTTTAGAATATTCAAGGGTTAATAGAATAAAACCATTTGAATCCATTAACGTGAATGATTTATTAAAAGACGTATTGCAAAACCTGAGTGGAGTCATCAAGGAACAGAATGCTGCTGTTTTATATGAGGAGATGCCTGTTATTTATGGGGATTTTGTTTTGATAAGCCAATTATTTCAAAATTTGATTGAGAATGCGATAAAATTTAAAGGTGACCAACCCCCACGAATTATTATTTCGAGCAAAAAAGAGAACGATGAATTTTTGTTCTCCATAAAAGATAATGGCATTGGTATAAATAACGCATATTTAGAGAAAATATTCGTTATTTTTCAACGATTAAATAATAAAGAACAATATCCGGGAACCGGTATGGGACTGGCCATTTGCAAAAAAATTGTGGAACGTCACAACGGAAAAATATGGGTTGAGTCAGAAGTAGATAAAGGAAGTACCTTCTATTTTACAATAAAAAATTGTAAATAGCTTAAAAACACATTCTGCTTTTTAAATAATGCATTTAAAAAAATGGAAGAGAAAATTAAAATATTAATCATTGAAGATAATCCGGGCGATGTGCGGTTAATAAACGCTTATCTTAAAGGTTATTCTGGCGATAGTTATACGTTTTCAATTGCTGACCAATTATGGAAAGGATTGGAATTGCTGTCTGATGAAATTTTTGATATTATTATTCTCGATCTTTCATTGCCCGATAGCTCCGGTTTAGATACCTTTAAAAGAACATATGAACATTCTCCTCAGATTCCAATTATTGTACTTACCGGACTGGACAGTGAAATAATAGGCATGAATGCCATGAAATTAGGAGCACAGGACTTTTTAGTTAAAGGAAGTATAAAAGGAAAAGAATTAACCCGGTCTATCAATTATAGTATTGAACGTTTTAAACTTTTAAAAGCATTTTCTGAGAATACAAAAAAACTGGAAGAAAAAACACTTGATCTGCTCATTGAACAGCAAAAACTTAAAAATGCTCAGAAAATAGCACGAATAGGTAGTTGGGACTGGGATATTGTTAAAAACACGGTTGCTTTTTCGGATGAACTTTATCGTATTTATGGTTTAAAATGCGGTGAATTTATTGCTGATTTTAACAGTTTCATTAACATGATTCATCCGGAAGACAGGGAATATGTTCAAAAAACTATTGAAGACGCAACGTATAAATTACAGCCACTAAATTTTAAGCATAGAATTGTACGCCCCAATAACAGGGTAAGGATACTTCATACAATAAGCCAGGTAATATCAGATAAGGATGGCAAGCCTATAAGAATGCAGGGAACGGAACAGGATGTTACAGAGCAGTTTCATAAAGAAGAGTTGGAAAAACTGGTTTTAGCCGCCACTCAATCATATAATTCAGTAGTAATAGCAGATAGTAAAGGTAAAATAGAATGGGTAAATCAAGGTTTTACCAAACTGACAGGATATGATCTGGACGAAATATTAACTATAAACGATGGATTTTTAAAAGATGTTTATAATACTGAAGTTTTCGACCAAAATGATTTTTATAAGTTAATTATAACAGAAAAAAAACCAATTACTTATGAAAGCAAAAACGTTTCTAAAAACGGAGAAGAGTATTGGGTAATAACAACATTAACTCCTGTGCTTGGAAAAAGGGGGGATGTTGAAAAGATTATCGCTATTGACTCTGACATTACATTAAGAAAAAAAATAGAAGAAGAATTGTTCAGATCAAATAAAATTGCGGAAGAGTCCATGAAAGTGAAAGAGCAATTCATGACAAATATGAGTCATGAAATTCGCACTCCAATGAATGCAATTGTTGGTTTCACCGATCTTCTTTTGCAAACGGAACTTAACATTGAACAGAAACAATTTATTGATGCTATTCAAATTTCAGGAAAAAATTTACTTGTGATCATTAACGATATACTTACTTTTTCAAAAATCAAATCCGGAAAGCTAATTTTCGAACAAATTAATTTCCGTTTGTCACAGGTTTTCTCTTCAATCACCGCCTTATTGCTCCCCAATGCAAATGAAAAGAACATCCATTTATCCTCAACAATTGATTCAAATATCCCCGATCATTTAATTGGCGATCCTTTACGATTAAATCAAATCATTTTAAATCTGGTAGGAAATGCAATTAAATTTACAAAACAAGGCGAAGTGAAAATCAAGGTTGAGCTTGTATCAGAAATAGAAGATATTTTGGAATTATCTTTTTCAGTGAGCGATTCAGGGATTGGAATTTCTAAAGAAAAATTGTCAGAAATATTTGAAGAGTTTAGCCAGGCCAGTAGTCAGACTACCCGTAAATATGGCGGTACAGGGCTAGGGCTTGCGATTGCAAAACAATTGATTGAACAGCAAGGAGGGAGTATTTCTGTTGAAAGCGAAATTGATAAAGGATCTAAGTTCACATTTAATCTTAAATTCAAAAAGAATTTTAATCCCGAATTTGAAACAGTTAAAGATGTTTCCTGTAGTGTTGAAAATTTGGAAGGTTTGAAAGGTTTGAAAATTTTGCTTGTGGAAGATAATCTACTCAATCAAATTCTTGCAAAAAAAATATTAAGTAATTGGAAATGCAGGACAACAGTTGCAGAAAACGGATTAATTGCAATTGAAAAATTAGAAAAAGATGATTTCGATCTTATTATTATGGATATTCAAATGCCTGAGATGGATGGGAATGAAGCAACGAAATATATCAGAACAAAATTCCCTTCCCCAAAATGCAATACACCTATACTAGCGATGACCGCGCACGCTCTTGCGGGGGAAGAAGAAAAGTGCATTCGTGCAGGTATGAATGATTATATCTCCAAGCCATTTGATACTAACGTTGTATATTCTAAAATAATGTCGATGCTCAAAAAAAATAATTCTATTTAGTAAACTCATTTTAAAAATATATTAAAATGGAAACGGCAAACAATAAGAACATAGATCTATCATATTTAAAGCAGCTTTCAAATGGAAGCAATGAATTTATTTGTGAAATGATATCCGTTTTTATGGAACAAACCCCTAAAGAATTGGATGAAATAGATAAATATTGGGATGCAAAAGATTGGCAATCGTTGCATCGGATAGCCCATAAAATGAAACCTTCTTTTACATTTATGGGAATCAAAGAACTGGAAAAGGTTATCTATTTAATTAATGAATACAGTTCCACTGAAACTAATATTGATCAATTACCTGAACTAATCTCAAAGTTAAAAAACGTTTGTTTTGAGGCTTTAGAAGAGCTCGAAATTGAAAAGCAATTGTTTCTGTAATTTTATTTCCGTTGTTTACAGTCTTTTATTAGTCATTCGCCATCCAATTAATTCAATCCAACGAAAACAAGTTGGTTTTTATTTAATGTAACGTAATACTAACAAAAACCTTAATCCCATGGAAACTTTAGATAATCTTTCCGCATTTCTGGCCGCTGACAATACAATGTTATCAGGTATAAAGTCATCTACGCCAGCGCATTCAAATGTATCGCTCAAAAGAGCTGGTACATTATCAAAAAAAACGCAAAAAAAAATAACACTATTTATTATTGATGACGATATTATGTATATAAAGGCATTAGAACATTCTATTGCAAATAAAATAAATTCATTGGCCATTTATTTGTTTCAAACCGGGGAGGAATGTTTGCAACAGATGAAACTGAAACCAGCCATAGTTATTTTGGATTATTATTTAAATACCAAGGTGGCGGACGCTCAGAATGGTATAGCCGTTTTAAAACAAATAAGGAAAATAAGCTCTAAAACTAAAGTAATTATGCTATCAGGTCAGGACAGCTTACAGGTTGCCAATGATTGTATGGCAAACGGAGCTTATGATTATATTTCAAAAAGCGACACATCATTTGTTAGAATAAATAATCTTATCGCAAATATTGTTGGAGATATTGAAATTAATGCCAGTTATAAAACCTTCCGATATACGGTATTGATAGTAATTTTAATGCTAATTGCTTACGGATTAATAAGCTGAAATCTAATTTGAATACCGGCATCATGGTTAATCTTTGCTTCGTAAAACATTTTCTTTATGAATGAGTTTTACTTTGTTTTATTAAAAACAATTACCTTTGTACGTATTTTAAACCCTCAGACACTATGTTATTGCAAAACAGAGTTAACAAAAAGGAGCTTAAAAAACGAATTCAGGAAGAATCCCTAAAACGGGTCACCGTTTCGTTTTACCGTTATGTTATTATTGAAAACCCGGGAGAGCTTCGCGACAATTTATTTCAACAGTGGAATGAGCTTGGCATATTAGGCCGGATCTATATCGCCCACGAAGGCATTAATGCTCAAATGTGCGTGCCTGAACATAACTGGGATGTTTTCATAAAAAATTTGTTTGCGGATCCCCGTTTTACCGATGTTCCATTCAAAATTGCCGTTGAAGACAATGGCAAATCCTTTTATAAACTTACAGTTAAGGTACGTCCTAAAATTGTTGCTGATGGCTTGGATGATGGCGCCTTTGATGTTACCAATGTTGGTAATCATTTAAGTGCAAAAGAATTTAACGAAGCGATGGAAAACCCCGATACCATTGTAGTGGATATGCGTAACCATTACGAAAGTGAAGTGGGGCGTTTTGTCGGTGCGCTTTGCCCGGATGCAGATACTTTTCGTGAAGAATTGCCGATAGTTATCGATGAATTAAAAGATAAAAAAGATCAGAAAATAATTATGTATTGCACCGGTGGTGTACGTTGTGAGAAAGCAAGTGCTTATTTGAAACACCACGGTTTCAAAGATGTAAGCCAATTGCATGGTGGTATAATTGATTATGTACGACAAATAAAAGCGGAAGATCTGCCTTCCAAATTTATTGGAAAAAACTTTGTGTTTGACGAACGTGTTGGTGAACGTATTACCGATGATGTGATTGCGCAATGCCACCAATGTGGCGCTGTGTGTGACACTCATGTGAATTGTGCAAATGATGATTGCCACCTTTTGTTTATTCAATGCGAAAAATGTGTTGAAAAAATGAGTGGCTGCTGCACTCCTGAATGTGTTCACATTGCCTCTTTACCTGTTGAAGAACAAAGGGTTTTGCGCAAAGGCCGCAAAAAGGAAGATTGTCTTTCCGTTTATAAAAGCAGGTTACGCCCCAATTTAAAAGTGATATTGGAAAACCGGGATTTAAAGATCAGTGAATAATGTTTTTTGAATAGTTTATTATTTTCAAAAAATAATCCAAATGTTGTTCGTTTTCTTATTTTTTTTTCGCTAAACTTGCAACTATGAAAAAACATTTGTTGCTAGCATTATTTTTTGTAGGGATCTCTACATTATCGTATTCTCAATCGGCCGGTAAAGGTGGAAGTGAAAAGTCAGGAAGTTTTTTCTCGCGTGTATTTCGTGGTGGACAAAAGCCCCGTTCACAAATGAGTCATTTTGGTAAACGAAAATCCGACCCTAACATACAGAACAATGGCACTGCCTATCGTAAAAACCGCAAACAGGAATATGTTGTGGATGGTGATGGATTTGGTACTGCTAAACAAGGCAAAAGAAAAAGAAAAAAATAAAAGAGCCTGTTCTCTTTATAAGGGCTTGCATGTTTTGAAATCAAGACAAAAAAATCAAAAAGATTTTCAACGTGCTTCAGCATCATTAGCTCATCCGGGAAATCGCTTTAATCTTATATTTACACGGATAGATCCGTAACTCCAAATGAAAATTCTTTTTCTGGATTCAAATCACCCGCTACTTCACGAAACACTCCAAAAAGCAGGGCATACATGTGATTTAAATTATCAGTGGACAAAAGAAGATATCCTTAATTCCATTCATTTGTATGACGGAATAGTGATTCGAAGCAAAATAAAGATCACCAAAGAAATTATTGATAAAGCCTTAAAGTTAAAGTTCATTGCACGCGCAGGAGCAGGAATGGAAAACATTGACGTGGAATATGCCGAAAGCAAAGGTATACGATG
The DNA here is from genome assembly GCA_040388455.1 of Bacteroidota bacterium. Classification (GTDB taxonomy): domain Bacteria; phylum Bacteroidota; class Bacteroidia; order 2-12-FULL-35-15; family 2-12-FULL-35-15; genus 2-12-FULL-35-15. Next base: position 9,874 of record JAZKBX010000127.1, on the reverse strand, counting down.
TTTACACGCCCCGGAAGGCAACAGGGATGCTGTTGGCGAGCATGCCATAGGAATGTTATTGTCACTTTTCAATAATTTATGCCGCGCAAATAAAGAAGTGCGTGAAGGAAAATGGATACGTGAAGGAAACCGTGGTATTGAATTGATGGGGAAAACGGTTGGAATTATTGGTTACGGAAATATGGGAAGCGCTTTTGCCGAACGCCTGAAAGGCTTTGGTGTAAAGGTTTTGGTGTATGATAAATACAAAAGTGGTTTTGGCAACAACTTTATTATTGAAAGTCCGCTTGATCATATCTTCGAACAGGCCGATATTATTAGCTTACACACTCCATTAACGGAAGAAACGCATTACATGATCAATGATAGCTTCATCAACAATTTCAAAAAAAACATTTACATTATTAATACGGCACGTGGAAAGTGCCTGAATACAGCTGATCTGGTAAAAAACATAAAATCTGGAAAAGTAGCAGGCGCCTGTTTAGATGTATTGGAATACGAAGTTGTATCATTCGAAAACCTGGATGCAGCCAACCTTCCTGAACCTTTTCAATATTTGATACAAAGTGAAAAAGTAATGTTATCGCCACACATCGGGGGCTGGACCATTGAAAGCAACCAAAAAATTGCAAGGATTCTTGCAGAGAAAATTGAAAAAGAAATAAATAATAATTAATTTTTCAAATTTTTTAATGCAAAAAAAATCTAAAATATTCGCGTTACGACTGATCGTGATCCTCTTTTTTATCTTTATTGTTCAGGGTATTTCTGCCCAGAACCTAAAAACAGACTCACTTGTTCTTGAACTTGCTAAAGCAAAACAAGATACGAGCAAGATAAAGATTCTGCTTAGCCTTTCTTTTAGTTTACGGGCAAAAGAATCTGATAAGGCTTTAGAATATGCTAATACAGCTTTGTTCTTATCCAAAAAAAATCCCAATAAAAAGTGGAAAGCAAAATCTCTCAATAATATAGGACTTGCCTATTTCTACAAATCAAATTATGATAGTGCATTAATTTATTATGAGGGTGCTTTAAAAATTGGAATAGAAATCCCGGATTCCAGCATCATTTCTTTGTCTTATAGCCAACTTGGCAACGTGTATAAAACTATTTCCAATTTTCCCCTATCAATTGAATATCATAAAAAGGCCCTCCAAATCAGAAAGAACGCCAAAGACACCTTGCTTAGCGTGCAATCGTATAGTAACCTCGGTAATTCGTATGTCCGGAATGCTCAGTATGAATTGGCATTGAAAAATTATTTCAATGCTCTTGAATTAATAAAAACAAGAAAAAAGATACCCGAATATGTAAATACACTTGGCGGTATTGGGAATGTTTTTATGTATCAAAAAAATTACAAAAAGGCAATTGAATATTATTCGCAATGTTTAAATGTTTGTGAAGAGCAAGGTGATATAAGAGGCATGAATACCTCGTTATTAAACTTAGGCCTTTCTCATACTGAACTCAAAAATTATGATACTGCTCTTGCTTTCTTTCAACAATTAATTAAAAATTACGAGAAAGTTAAAAATAAAGAAATGCTTGCAAAGTCTTATGTTGCTATAAGTATTGTATATGAAGAGACTCATCGTTTTAAAACTGCAATTGAATATTCACAAAAAGGTGCTGATATCTATAAAGAGCTTGAATTAAATTCCGAGTCTGCAGAAGCAACTCTGGGTCTTGCACAACAATATTTAAAAGCAGGCGATGAGGTGAATGGAAGGCGTTGCCTGAACGAAGGATTGGTATTCATTGAAAATATAAAAAACAAAGAAGTTCTTGTTGGCGCATATACAAGAGTAGCGCAGTGTTACAGTCTTTTGGGTGATAATTTGAAGGCATACTATTATCTCGGAAAGAGTACTGAAATAAAGGACAGTTTATATACTGCCAATAGTGTACAAGCCGTTGTGCAAATGCAGTCTGCGTTTGATCTTAAATCAAAAGAAAACGAAATAGAATTACTCAATAAAGGCAAGGAAATAAGCGATTATAAGATCAGCCGACAACAAAATGTTATTTTTTCTCTTTTAGGAGGCGCCCTTCTTATTATTTTATTGGTGTTTTTTATTCTGAGGGGCTACAGAAAAACAAAACGTGTAAACGTTGCCCTTTCCGATGCTTACAAACAAATAAATGAAAAGAATAAAAACATTTCCGACAGTATCCAGTATGCAAAAAACATACAGAATGCGTTACTCCGGATCCCTCGATATTTTGATGAGCAATTGAACGGTAATTATTTCATTCTTTATAAACCTAAAGATGTTGTGAGTGGAGATTTTTACTGGATCGAACAATATGATAAGTTGTTACTTGTTGCTGCTGCGGACTGCACCGGCCATGGGGTTCCGGGATCATTGATGAGCATGCTTGGTATCGAAAAACTGAAACAGGCTGTGCGCGAAAAAGGTTTTACAAAGCCAGATGATATTCTTTCCTTCGTTAATAGGTCGTTCAAGGAAACATTATCCATAAACGGAACTGAGGCTGCTTTACGTGATGGTATGGACATTGCCTTATGCTGTATTGACCTAAGCAATAATATAGTGCATTTTGCAGGAGCCAATCGTCCATTATGGATATCAACCACAAATGAGAATGGTGAGAAAACATTACAGATAATTAATGCCACAAAAGCCGCTATTGGTGGTTTTACCGAGGAAACGCAACAGTTTCAATCACACACTTATTCCTGCAAAAAAAATGATACCATTTATCTTTTTACGGATGGATTTACAGATCAGTTTGGTGGGGATAAAAATAAAAAATATAATATAAAACACTTCCGCGAATTGCTTTCTTCTTTTTCAGATCTTTCGATGGATAAACAAAAACAAAAAGCCGAAGCAGTGTTTAATGACTGGAAAGCCAATAACGAACAGGTAGATGATGTATTAATTATTGGGATAAAGATCGCTTAGCTTTATCTGTCTTATATATTTTCGTAGCAGGGTTAAAAATGTTTTTCACGTATACAATTATAATGTTAAACCGTACCCTCACTTTATATAAAACCTCTTTCACAGGCCTTTCCAAACAAACCTGGTTACTTTCTTTAATAATGCTTATTAACAGAAGTGGTACCATGGTGGTTCCCTTTATGACACTGTACCTTACGAGTAAAAGCATGAACCGCACCCTGGGCGAAGCTGGAGCTGTTATTGGCTTATTCGGCCTGGGTTCTATCATTGGAGCCTATTTTGGAGGAAAATTCTCTGATAAATTTGGTTTTAAAAAAGTACAGTTAATAACACTGTTGGGAGGAGGCATCCTATTTATTGTATTGGGCCAGGTAAAATCCTATCCTCTTATTTGTGTGTTTACTTTTTTGCTAAGCCTTGTAAATGAAGCATTCCGACCGGCTAACTCTTCCGCTATCGCATTTTACAGTACTGACGAAAACAGAACACGTTCCTATTCATTAAACCGCTTGGCTATAAATTTAGGTTGGGCTGTTGGCGCCTCTATTGGCGGGCTTATTGCTTCTTACAATTACGAGCTGTTGTTTTGGGTGGATGGCATAACCAATATAGGTGCGGCTATTTTATTGTTCTTTTGCTTGAAAACGCCTATTATTCAAAAGAAAAACGAAACAGTAACCGAAGAAGTTCCGCCTGCGCAATCTGCTTACAAGGATAAAACCTATTTATGGTTCATTGTATTGATCACTTTATTTGCTTTTTGTTTTTTTCAATTGTTTACGCTTGTACCAACCTTTTTCAGAGATCATTTGTTTTTAAGCGAACGATATATTGGTTTTATAATGGCTGTGAACGGTATTATCATTGTTGCCTTCGAAATGGTTTTGGTTTATATCCTAGAGCAGAAAAATAAAAATTTAATATTCATTACCTGGGGTTTGTTTTTATGTGCATTGTCCTTTCTTTCATTATTAATTCCGGGTAATGCTATGTGGGTCACCTTGCTTATGGTTTTGCTGATCTCGATTGGTGAAATCATCTCTATGCCTTTTATGAACACGTTTTGGACAATGCGCTCCAACTCAAGAAACCGCGGCCAATATGCTGCTTTGTATACCATTGCTTGGGGGATCGCACAAACCACCGGTCCGTTTTTATGCGCAAAATTGGTGGAGGCTACCAGTTTTAATGTGCTGTTTATTGTTTTAGGAAGTATTTTGACACTAGTTGCGCTGGGGTTTTATGAGTTGAGTAGGAGGGAATAAAAAATTTTTTTTGATTTTGAACTTAATGCAAAATGAAGTAATTCCTTGAGGTCACAAATTGTGACCTCAAAAATACGAAGAGGAGGAACCTGTTATTTACTTCGTGGACGCAGTATCCCGCTAATAGCAATTATTTGTTTATGTGCTTTGATATTCCTCGTTTTGGATTTTTTTCATCCATAACACCTTCCCAAAATTTGTAATCTTCAATATTTCTGCTCAAACAACTGTTTTTTAGGGTAGTCCAAGTCGAATCTAGCCGTTGTTTTAAGATGAATAATATTGAGTGGCATAAACAAATATAATAAAAAATACGTAATTTTTCGCATTTCGCGATTTGCGAAATGCGAAATTAGTATTATATTTGTCCTATGAGAAAGCACAATGGTATGCGTCCACAAGATGTGGCTGTCTT
>JAZKBX010000127.1:0-5245 GCA_040388455.1 Bacteroidota bacterium | reverse complement strand
AAATTATTGCACTGGATGATCAGCATTGGCAATTGGTAGGGCTTTCAAATTCATTGCGAATAAGTATTTCTGAAATTTCTGAGTCCTTAAATCGAAGTCGGCTTGCAAGTCTCATTGATTATAATAAAAAGAAGATTAATCGACAGAATTTATTGGAATTTTTGGAACATGGGGTTCGTTATGTTTTTCCTCAACAACCAGGAGCAATGGTAAGAGGAATTCCTACTGCCCATTCCCACCCATTCATGAAAAAAAATTTCATTAGTGAAATGAATTATGTTTGGCCGGATAGCAAAGGAAAGGAAATAGGATTAATGATTGAACCTTTTTATCCAAAACAAGTTGAAGCTGTTATAGAAGATCCGGAATACTATAAGCTGTTAGCTTTAGTTGATGTTATTCGTGTAGGAAAAGTCAGAGAAATTAAATATGCCGTTGATGAATTAAAAAAAGATATTTTACATGAGCCACTATACTAATACAGTAAGAATTAAAGCTGTTGCCAATGCATTAGACAATTTAAAAGAAAAGGTCGTTTTCGTAGGAGGAGCTACAATCTCTCTATATCCTGACAGGCGAGTGTTTGAAGTGAGGCCAACAGATGATGTGGATGTTATAATAGAAATATTGAATTACCAAAATAGAGTAGAACTGGAGGAAAAGTTGAGGGCAATAGGTTTTTCTCATGACATTGAATCTGGTGTAATATGTAGATATAAAATTCAGGGAATTATAGTTGATATAATGCCAACCAATGATCCGTCAATTGGTTTTAGCAACAAATGGTATCCTGATGGTTTTAACCAGGCTATCGATTATGTAATTGATGAAAGATGTACAGTAAAAATATTAAGTGCTCCATATTTCATAGCAACAAAATTTGAAGCCTTCAAAGATCGTGGAAAAAATGATGGTAGAACTAGTCAAGATTTTGAAGATATAGTTTATATTTTGGAAAATAGAGAATCTATATGGGAAGAAATGAATAATACTAGCGAGGAGGTTAAGAATTATTTACGCTCGGAGTTTCAAAATTTATTGAATAATGCTAACCATTTTGAATGGATAGATGGTCATGCAGAAAGAGGATCTCCGCCAGCCAGTTATTTTATTATTGGGGAAATAGAAAAATTTACGGCATAATTTAGCTGTCGTAGTTTTTTTAAATTGCCACAAACATCCCGCTAAGTTCTTTTTACAAGACCTCCTGGATTTATGGTATGTGTAAAGTGCTGTGTATGGTAAGCACAGCTTACCTTTTATAAAAGACACTAAGACCTCACACTCATTGCCTACCCTTCATCTTAGCGCCTACCTTGCTAATTCATATCTTAGTGCCTACGGGGGGGATAAGAATGATTTAAATAATTCTAATAATTTAAGAGCTAACAGTATTAATTTCTTGTTGGTTCTTTATCCTTTTTTTTCATGTAAGTGTACATTAAGAAAAAGCCTGAATATAAAAAAACTTCGCAATGAAGCAGATACTATTAGCAAAAGGCACAAAAATGTTAAAATGGAAATTAAATAATCCTTAAACATGAAAAGTTCTGTTTTTATTACCAAAAGAATCAATAATACAATACCTGTTTCATAAGTGGCTGATATAAACACATCAGCCACCTTTTTATGAATATCAGAACCATAAAATTGAGTTTCTTTTGTCACAGTTTTGTCAAACACTGTTTGTGTAGGAATTTCTGAAAAATCTGTTGGAACTGGTTTTTCAGGAATTCCAGTTTTATCCTCAAATCCTTTTTTAAAAGTAACAATTACAGTGATTATTGTTAAAAGAATACCAATTAAAGTAGTGCCAATAGTAATTAAACAATCCGCTAATTTATTAATACCTTCTGCTGAAGGTGTTGAAAAATATTGCTTAATGTAAACTTTACTCAGATATAGACAAAGTCCAAGTAAAATACAGAAAAGAGTATCAAAAATTACAGCATTATCAAAGTATCTACGCATGTCCTTGTCCTACTATTTCACCTTGTGTTTCTAAATTTGTTTTTCCAGTTGTAAGATAATAATTAAATTCTTGACCAACACAGTACTTAAAATCTGAAGCTTTGAACTGAGTTTTATTATAAAATGGAATGTTTATTATACTCGTTTTTTTGTTTTTAATAAAATCAAGATCAATAATATTATTCTCATCCTCATCCACCATGTATGACATTTTTAAATCTTCAACACGCTCAATATTTTGGGGGTCCCTCTTTAACCAACCAATGATATTTCTTGCAAAGTCGAGACCCCGAATATTTTTTATTAATTTTCCATTACTATCTTTTCGTCTATCAAAAAAAAGCTGAATTCTTGCATCAGAAAATCCTGTTCCATCTTTTAGATTTGAAAATGCAGTAAACCAATCAGCACCTTTCGAATGCGGTAAACTTGGAGCATTTACTTTGACAGATAATTCAAACACATTTTTTAAATCTTTATCCAGTTGTGCATAATCAACATCAAGGTGTAGAACGTACTTTATAGACTTTGCAATACGAAGATCTTTTAAAAACTGTCTAAAATAATATTCTATATCAGTTATTCGTGGCCCTGAATTATTAAATTCAACCATTATTACAGGATCAGAATTTTCATTAAAGTTTATTACAAAATTAGTTATTTCTACAAACTCCTTATTTGAAGGATTTTCAATCTCCTCGATTAGATCTTTACCAGCCCATGTCATTGGGGCTTTGTTTTTTATTAATGCGATTTTGCCATAACATCTTTTACCCATTTGCTCAAAAGGGGAAGAAATATGGACTAATTTCCTTGATACTGCGCCTTTTCTATTTTTATGCCTGTCCAATACCCGTTTTCCACTTGCAAAATCTTTCTCTCCTAATTTTGCAATTAATTCCTTTAATAATTGTGAACTTGTTTTCATGTTACCATTATATGGCTCTAAGGAAAAGCTGATATAATGGAATTCAAAAAGGGAATAGTGATTGATAGGAGACATATTATTGATTTAGTATTAACTTTGGCTAAAAATAGAACAAATTGGCTGGTAAAAAAATATTTTTATAATAATTTTTCCGTTACTCTTAAATTCATTTCATCCATTACTTCATCACCATAGTTATCCAAGTAAATACCAGTGATTCTATTACCATACTCATGTCTCAATGCCCCCTGTTGAGTCTAGAGGGACGCTACGCTCCTTTTAACAAGGCTCCTGGCCTAATTGTATATTTCCTTCTTTTTATTTGATAACCAGTTGGCTTCTTTTATTTCAAAGATACAATTATTTCCATCCAACTTAAGTATGTTGATATACTTGCCAACAGCACAAAAAAATACCTCTTGAATTTTCAAGAGGTGTTTTTATTACAATTCAAAATAATAATTAATTTAAACCTTTATCTCATCCTCATTTTTATTCAGGAAGTGGTATTCTAAAAAGGTATAAGAAGATACAGCACGAACTTTAATTTTCTTACCGAATTTACTGCTCCATTTACGTCTCAGGGAAGTGAAGAAGCCTTTGGTAATATATGCCTCCAGGTAAGGGTGAACACAAATTGTAACTTCCGATTCATTTTGTTCTTTCAAAATGTAGCGTAAATTATTTTCTATCTGATCCATTATTAAAACGCTGGCTTGTATCTCACCGGTACCACCGCAGGTAGGACATTTTTCTACGGTAACAATATTCATTTCCGGGCGCACACGCTGGCGTGTGATCTGAATCAAACCAAATTTGCTTGGAGGTAAAATATTATGTTTAGCGCGGTCTTTCGCCATTTCATCGCGCATCTTTTCAAAAAGAAGCTTACGATTTTCGGCTGAATGAAGGTCAATAAAATCAACAACAATGATCCCACCCATATCGCGTAAACGTAACTGGCGCGCCACTTCTATGGCTGCTTCCAGGTTTACTTCAAAGGCGTTGGTTTCCTGATTTTTGTCAGATTTAGCGCGGTTACCGCTGTTTACATCAATAACGTGCAGGGCCTCGGTATGCTCAACAATAAGGTAGCCGCCACTTTTCATGGTTACGGTTTTTCCGAACAATGCTTTTATCTGACGATCAACACCGAAATTATCGAAAATAGGAACGGTGCCTTTGTATAGTTTTAGGATCTTTTCTTTATCAGGAGCGATGGTCTGCAAATACGTTTTGGTTTCTTCATATAACTTTTCATCGTTGATATGAATACTGTTGAAACTCGCATTTAACAGGTCGCGCAAAATAACAGAGGTACGATCAATTTCGCCCAATACCTTTTGTGGGGGTTGTGCCGTTTTTAATGCCTCAAAACAGACGTTCCACTTACTTACAAGGTCGTTTAGGTCACCATCAAGGTCAGCAACGCTTTTCCCTTCGGCAACAGTACGTATGATCACACCAAAATTTTTGGGTTTAATACTTGCTATTAATCGTTTAAGGCGAATTTTTTCGTCATTGGTTTTTATTTTTTGCGATACCGATATCTTATCCGAAAATGGGATCAATACAAGGTAACGGCCGGCAAGAGAAATTTCGGTGGTTATACGAGGACCTTTGGTAGAAATAGGCTCTTTCGCAATCTGAATCAGTATTTGCTGATTAGAATTTATTACGTTGCCGATCTTACCATCTTTTTGGATCTCTTTCTCCAACTTAAAAGTGGTGAGGTCCGAAGATGGTTGTTTTCCGGTTTGTACAAGCTGGGTGTACTTATTCAGTGATGCTGCTTGTGAGCCCAGATCCAGATAATGCAGGAAGGCATCTTTTTCATACCCTACATCCACAAAAGCGGCATTAAGGCCAGGCATCACCTTTTTAACGCGGCCTAGATAAATATCGCCAACAGAAAAGTTGTTATTACTTTTTTCTCGATTTAATTCTACCAGGCGCTTGTCGCTTAGTAGTGCAATAACAACTTCGGAGGGTGTAGAATCAATAATTAATTCGTTGTTCACTCTAAAGATTTTTAAGTAAATACAATTATTCCAACACCCGTTTTTTACGGGACATGGTGGAATAATAAATAGGATTGATGGTATGGATAACGAATGCTACGGACGTAAGAATTCGTGTGTTAAAAACACAAAAAACACATTTGTTTTTATACTCGATATTGCAATAAAAAACAAACGTGCGTCAATAAACAGAATGGAAAATGAATTCCATCCTGTTTAAGGGCGTTAATGGTATAACAACACGTTTAAAATAGATCTGTTAAACAGGTCTATTTTTTCTTATGTCTGTTTTTTCTCAAACGTTTTTTACGTTTGTGGGTAGCCA
>JAZKBX010000126.1:0-8978 GCA_040388455.1 Bacteroidota bacterium | reverse complement strand
TTGAAGTAATTTTAAATCCAAGCTTTTCATAAAAAGAATAACTGTTTTCTATTTTGTTAGTAGGCGTATGAATGATAGCTTTCATAAGGTTTTTATCTTTTTCTCCAATTGGATTTTGACTTGATACATCAAACGAAAAGAATATAAAAATTAGTATTCCAATTAATATTAATTGTTTCATTATCAATTTTAAATGCATTTAAAAAAATTTAAATACTAATTTACAACCCAAACTGAGCAGAAAGTTCCAACATCCTGATAATAGGCTTCTTAGCTTTTTCAATTAGCTCAGCTGACAGTATAATTTCGGGCTGTTCATATTTTAAGCAATTATAAAGCTTCTCAAGCGTGTTTAGCTTCATGTGAGGACAATCATTACAAGCGCAGGAATTATTCGGTGGCGCGGCTATAAAGGTCTTTTTTGGGCTATTTTTTATCATCTGATGTAAAATGCCGGCTTCTGTCGCAACAATAAATTCCTGAGCGGTCGATTTTTCAGTGTAATTCAACAAACCACTCGTGCTTCCAATATAATCGGATATTTCGAGTATTGCCGCTTCACATTCGGGATGTGCGATCAATTTAGCGTTCGGATATTGATTTTTTAGCTTTGTAATTTTCTCCAGCGAAAATATCTCATGAACCATGCAGCTTCCATCCCATAAAACCATATCCCGTCCCGTTTGTTTTTTGATGTAAGCACCTAAATTTTTATCGGGAGCAAATATTATTTTTTGATCTTTGGGTAAACTTTCAACAATCTTTTCGGCATTGGTAGAAGTACAAACAATATCGGTTAAGGCTTTTATTTCAGCGGAGCAGTTGATGTAAGAAATCACTAAATGATCGGGGTGTTTTGATTTGAATTCTGCAAATTTATCGGCAGGGCAGGAGTCCGCCAATGAACAACCGGCTTTCAGATCGGGCAATAAAACTTTTTTATCGGGACAAAGGATCTTAGCGGTTTCAGCCATGAAATGAACCCCTGCAAAAAGAATGATCTTTGCATCCGTTTTAGCTGCCTGTTGCGATAAAGCGAGGCTATCCCCGATAAAATCGGCAACATCCTGAATATCGGCTTCCTGGTAGTAGTGGGCAAGGATGACTGCATTTTTTTCTTTTTTGAGTTTGTTTATTTCCTGGAACAAATCTAGGGATAAATCGATAGGAACATCCAAAAAACCTTTTGACAATAAATCAGCAACCATATTAATAATATATATTTTTAATTTTAAATTTAAAGAAAATTGTTGTTGTTATTGGTCTGTTAGTATCGTGTAAATCTTTTTTGTAAAATGGTTGATTGTTGTGATATTAACAAAATAATAACATTATTTGTTAGCTTTTAATTAATTAAAGTGCTGAACAGTAGAAATATAAGACTTTATAAACAAATAGCTGGTAAGTTTTTTGTCTGATAACTACACGGTAAAAATACGCTTTTTTATGTTATCAAATTGTTCACTTTTAATATAAAAATATGAAAAGAATATGCTTGAATATTCAAAAATTAATCCATGCGATACTATGTTTTAATAATCCAAGAAATTCTTTTTAAAGCTTTTAAATCAAATAGTTTTTTATCAACAAATTTTGTGTTGATAAAAATAAAATTAGAGTGTTAGTTATCAAGCTTTTATTTTTGAACTTTACATAATTGTTAATAAACGAAAAAAGCTGTTAATTACGGTCATTTCATACTAATAATGAAGCAGATACGTTTATGCTTTACGAATAAACTAAATAAAACAAAATTTTAAATGAAGGTAGCAATTGGTTCCGATCACGCAGGTTTTTTATTAAAAGAAAAATTAAAAGCTTATTTACAGGATAAAGGGTTTAAAGTAATAGATTTTGGTGCATATTCCGAAGAACGTGCCGATTACCCTGATTTTGCTCATCCTGTGGCAAAAAGTGTTGAAATAAAAGAAGTTGATTTTGGTTTGATTATGTGTGGTACCGGAAACGGGATCAATATGGCAGCCAATAAACATAAAGGCATACGTGCTGCTTTGTGCTGGAACCCTGAAATAGCTGCTTTGGCTCGTCAGCACAACGATGCTAATGTATTAACCCTTCCGGCACGTTGTATCACTGAAGAAGAGGCAATTAAAATTGTAGATGTTTTTTTTAGTACCGCTTTTGAAGGTGGTCGCCATACTGATAGGGTAAATAAAATTTCGGTTTTTGCATAATAAAATTTATTTGGGCGTTCCCCTTTCTAAAAGGAAAGGGGCGGGCTTTGCACTTCAATCTTTCTTTCCGCAAATGGCGGAAAGAAAGGATTTACGTTACAATCCCTAACGCGGAATTAATACCGAATGAGCTTTAAATATAGTATAGATCAGCGAAATTTGGGTTAAAAACAATTTTACTATAATTTTCCAAACACACAAAAAATTATCAAAACAAAACATACAACTATTAAAAACACCCCGCTTTCTTCTCTTATGAAAGGCTTTGCATTTTGCATTTTAATTGCCCCATTCTCCCTTTTTTCCCAACAGGCGGAACGGGCTAATAAAAAAGCCCGCCCGGGTGAAAAAGATATTGTTGCGGTAGCATATTCAGGATATATTAATGCAGAAAGCATGAGTAAAAACCTTCATGTATTGGCCTCCGATGAATATGAAGGGCGGGAAACCGGTAAAAAGGGTCAAAAAATGGCTGCTGCCTATATTGCCGATCAATTTAAATTGGCCGGGATTCCTCCATACATGGAAAACACCTATTACCAAGAGTTTTCACTGAATGTAATTTTACCGGAACCTGCCGAAGTTTTTGTGGACAGAAAACAATACACAGGCAATAAAGACTATTACAATTATCCTGAACAAACAGAGCGTTCTATAGAAACAGACAGTATTTTATTTTTAGGTTATGGCATACAGGAAGATGGCTATAATGATTATAAAAATATGGATGTGAAGGATAAGGTGGTAATGATGTTGGCCGGTGAACCCGTTTTAAAAGACTCTAGTTCGCTGATCACCGGAAAAAAAACGAGATCATTATGGTCAACTTATGCTAAAGTTAAGTTGGAAAAAGCGCGGGAAAGTGGTGTTAAAGTATTATTAATGGTGGTTGATGATGTTGCCAAAGATTTGTTGGACAATAAGCATCGCTTAGAATCACCGGCAATGAAACTCGAATTAAATAATGAAGGGATGTTTATTATTTATATTTCAAAGCAAATGGCGAATGATATATTAAAAAAAGAGAAGGTTGAAACACTTATCCAAAAGATCGCAGACACTAAAAAACCATTGCATTTAGCAGTTAAAACAAATTTTGAGATCAATATAAAAAATAAAGTGCAAAAGGTGGGTTCAGAAAATGTGCTGGGTTATGTGGAAGGAAGTGACCTGAAAGAGGAACTTATCGTTATTACAGCGCATTACGACCACCTTGGGATAGATGGAAAAATAGTTTATAACGGTGCCGATGATGATGGGTCCGGAACGGTGGCTGTTATAGAATTGGCAAAAACATTTGCGAAAGCGAAAAACGAAGGCCACGGCCCCAGAAGGAGCATTTTGTTCATGACGGTTGCCGGAGAAGAAAAAGGGTTGCTGGGTTCGGCTTATTATGTTAAAAACCCAATTTATCCGTTAGAAAACACAGTTTGTGATCTTAATATTGATATGATTGGCCGTTTGGATATAAAACACGAAAATAATTCAAATTACATCTATCTGATCGGTTCCGACAAGTTAAGTTCCGGCTTACATACCATAAGTGAAAATGCGAATAAAATGTATACCAATTTAGAGCTGGATTATACCTTTAATGATGCAAAAGATAAGAACCGTTTTTATTACCGTTCCGATCATTACAATTTTGCCAAAAATGGGGTGCCGGTAATATTCTATTTTAACGGTGTTCATGCGGATTACCATAAAGAAACGGATGAAGTAGAAAAAATAGATTTCAAAAAAATGGAAACAATAACCCGTCTTGTTTTTTTCACCACCTGGGAACTTGCTAATAGAACTGAACGCATAAAGGTTGATTCTAATAAGAAGTAAGGGTGGATGCAAATACGCTTTAATTACCCGTCTTTATTAACTACCCTGATTTGTAATTTGTTTTTTTTAAGAAGGATTGGGCGAAAGCAGACGCCTTATTTTTTTTCAATAAAAATTGTTTCGGTCGTATAATTTTTATTATTCATAATAACATTTACAAAGTAGCAGCCAATGGGTATTGTTGTTATTTCAACGGTAACAATTTGATCGTCACTTATTTTTGATAAAACCAATTGACCTTGCTTGTCAATGATTTCGATTGTTTTTGTACCCGGTAAAAGACCCATATCAATAGTTAATAATTGATTAGCAGGATTAGGGTATATCTTTATTAATTTTTTTGAGTTTTCTTCAATTCCTGTGCAAACCTGAACTGTAATTGTTTTAGTTATTGCAGTGCTTGTGCCAAAGGGGTTTGACGCGGTTAAAGAAACCGTGTAGATTCCGGCTGCAGGGAAGGTGGCACCAGTACTTTGGTTGTTGGAGGTGTCCGGCATCGCCCCCGATAAAGACCAGCTCCAATCAGTTGGTGCATTAGTAGAATTATCGGTAAATGTTATTTGTTGACCGGTACAAACAGAAGTTGATGAGGGTGTAAAATTTACTATAGGCGGACTGTTTGTAATGGCATCATTTCTGGTGTACCATATCGGAGAGGTCCAGATTATATCACCATCAGCCTGGGTTATTTTCAAATAATAATAACAGGTGGCGCTGTTTGCTATTGTGTGTGTGTAAGATAAAGAGGATGAATTTGTTACACTGTTTAAAATAGTGGGGTTTGCACCGCTTCCGGGTGTGCCATAATAAACAGCAATTGACGAAACTGTTTCGGAAATGTCGGGATCTGTTATGGATACATTAATTGTTGCTGCCCCTGTCTGCGTTACTATACTGCCCATGGGCTGATTGCTTATGGTAAAATTTACTTTAACGTTCCAATCGTCAGAACAATAAAAACGCATCTTACGAAAAGCTTCCAAAATACTGTTGCGTGTTAACGTGGCCGCCATTACCACTAAACGTCCGGAAGTTTGCCGTCCAAACACAGAATTGTGTGTGTCGTGATCTAATCCAACCCCCAGGTGGTATCCCAGCTTTAGTGCGTTATTATAATCAGCAATATTATTACTTGTGGAAGGATTAGAGTAGGTTGTATTTGTTGAGAATGCGGGACCGCTTCGTCCGGCAAGCCCAACAATAGCATTGTCTGCGTTAAGATCAACGGGGTTTCCAAATAAACCTCCAAAATCCGAAGGGTCAGGATGTGCCAAATAGGCGAAGGCCGCCTGCTTTTCATTTATTTTTTGCCATAAACGCGTATAATCATTTTTAGCTACAAATACATCATAATCATTTGCATCCCAACCTATCAATGAATCATAGCCGTAAATAATAACGTGCCCCCCACCGGATATAACGCCCCACTCCATACCATATAAGGCAACAAATGAACCGTCAGTAGTAGCAGCATCGGCATCAATAATTCCCTGATGATAATAGGAGGGGTTTTTCATCCCTGCACTAAAGTGGTTGTGCTCAGAAATACCATAAAAATCAATATGTTGAGAAGCATTTGCATAATTAAAGTCTTGTAATGGTGTAGTTAATAGAGAAGTGCTGCTGTCTTTATTTCCATCGGAGTAAGATGAGTGCGCGTGAATGTTACCAAAATAGTAGTTATACGTTTGAGCGTTACAAAGGCTGTTTAAAGCCAGTATAACATAAGAGATAATGAATTTTTGGGGGATAACTTTTTTCATTCGTATCGTGGTTTCTTTAATTTGATTGTAATAAACAAAAAATTAATCAACCAACTATTAAAAATTCATGTTTTGTATGCGCGGGCCTTTAATATCGCTAATGATACAGCCCACATCTGAAAAAAATGTTTTAATTTAATGGCTAAATAGTTTCAATTGAAAAATAATAATTGCTATTTATTTTTATTCCCCCTCCTCTGTATTTTTCATTTTCATTAGCAAGGTGTACGCCCCTTTGGTAACAAAAATTTTGCTGCGTATATCGGTGCTGTCGGCAAAGCTTATTTGGGTAAAACCGTTCTCTGTGTTTTTGGTATCCACTTCCTGCATTTCATATTTTTTGTTTTCAAGTTGTGTAAACACATATTCTTTGCCTTCAAAACGAACAAGTCCGTCATTAGGGATCACATAGGCGTTGTGGGGTTCAACTTCCACTTCAGCATTCATGAACATCCCTGGAATTAAAGATTTATCGTATTTCTCGAAATGACAATGAACTTCCACACTTCTCTCATCCGAAAGATCTTTACCAATTAATATTATTTCGCAAGGGTACTTTTTACCGGGATTATTGTTGGTATAAGCAAATACCTTTTGGCCTATGAATAATTTGTCCAGATCTTTTTCAAATACAGTTAAGCCTAAATGAATGTCTTGCGGGTTTACCAATTCAAACAATACATCGGTTGAATTTACATATTTTCCAATATTCACATTCACCTTTGATACATATCCATCAATTGGCGAAGTAATGGAAATACTGCGGGAAATGGTGTTTTCATTTAATTTTTCAGGATTTATTCCAATTAGTTTTAACTTTTCATTCAATGATTTTAAGGTTATTTTTTGATTGGTATAATCCGCCTCTGCTTGCTGAAAAGCTTTGTCGCTTGTGGCTTTACTCTGATTCAGATCTTTCTGGCGATTATAATCAGCTTCCGTGTATTTTAAATTAACAGCAGTGGTTAAATAATCCTGTTGCAGCTGAATGTATTGCTGATCCTCCATTATGGCAATCACATCTCCTTTAAAGATGTGCATGCCGGGCAATAATTTTGTTGATTTTAAGAACCCACCCAAAGGCACACTAACGGATACCAGATTTTGAGGTGGTACATCAATTGTTCCATTTACTTTAAGAATGGATGAAATGGATTTTAACTCCAATTTGCCTGTGGTTAAAGAAATGTTCTTTAATTGTGCATCAGTTAACTGAACTGTTGTTTCCACCGGAGCAACAGTTGCTGTATTCTCTGTTTTTGTTTCAGATCCACACGACATTAATAATGCCGATGAAATCAAAAGGATGATATATTTTTTCATAATGATAATTTTTATTTGTTGGTTAGATAGTTGATCTCAATAATGCTGAAATTTAATTTTTTAACAGCAGTCAGATATTCTGCTTTAATGGTAACAACCTGGTTGGTAAGCATTACCCATTCCAGGTAATTGATATTTCCGCTGTTGTATTGGAGGGTAGCGGCTTTCATTGTTTCATCTGCATTTTTGATTGCCTGGCTTTCGTAATAATTAACCATTTTAGAGTTGGTTGCAAACTCCTGAACCGCTTTTTTATACTTAAGCTCAAGCATTGCAGTGCCCGCATTTATATTGTTTTCAGCGATCTGCTGATTAATTTTTAGGGTGCTGATCTTTGCTTTTTGAGAACCAAAAAACAATGGAATTCCAATACCCGCATGGATGGATTGAAACCTTCTGGATGAGTTATAATAAATATTATCAGGTCCCAATCCGGTTATGCTCGTATTATTATATCCGGCAAATAGATCGGGCAGCAGCATTGATTTTTCTAAGTTCAGCTTGGATCTGCTGATCTGTTGTTGTTGTTCCAGCTGCTGCAAAAACGGGTGTTGCTTTATAATACTAGCGTCACCCACCGCGGGAGCGTCCATTTTTAATAGTGTATTTATCGGAGCATAAATAACTTTTGTATTCAACAATAAATTAAACTCCAATATTAAATTAGCGTATTCCTGCTCTGCTTCCTGCAATTGAAACTGTATGTGTCCGGCTTGTGATATGGCAGTATTTTTTTCCAAAATATTGCTTTCGCCTTTATCAAACTTCAATTCTGCATTTTTAAGAAAAACGCTGTAAATACTATCCATTTCGAGCAAGATGCTTTTCAATTGAAGTGTATAAACCAGATTATAATAGGAAGAGCTAACCTCTTTTTTTAATTCTGCTTTTCTTACCTCTAACGTTAATTCCGCATTTTGCCATTCACTTGTTAAAACAGATTTTTGTTTCGAATAAACGGTAGGAAATTTAAAGCCCTGAGAGATGCCAAATTTTGTATCCTTAAAAGCGCTGTTAAATTGCCCGTATTCTCCTGTTAATGATGTTTGTGGTACATCCCATCCTGCACGTTTTAATTTCGAATAAGCCTCCACATTCAACTTCTCCGATTTAAGTGTTAAATTGTTTGAGTAAGCCGAATCAATGGCCGCTTTAAGCTCAATGGGCTGTTGTGCATTGGCTGTAGAGATAATCATGGAAACACTGACCAATGCAAGAATAATGGCACTTACAGGCTTTATTTGTTTTTTGTTTCTTTTTGTAAAGCCTTTTTCGAAAATGATGTAAAGTGTTGGTAACACAAACAAG
Organism: Bacteroidota bacterium; assembly: GCA_040388455.1. GTDB lineage: Bacteria > Bacteroidota > Bacteroidia > 2-12-FULL-35-15 > 2-12-FULL-35-15 > 2-12-FULL-35-15. Next base: position 556 of record JAZKBX010000126.1, on the reverse strand, counting down.
GTAAGGAAAGTGGCGATCAACAAGCCACCAATAACAACTGTTGCTAGTGGGCGTTGAACTTCTGCTCCGGCCCCGGTGCTTATTGCCATTGGTAAAAAACCAAGGGATGCAACAAATGCGGTCATCAGTACCGGGCGCAAGCGCAATTTTGTTCCTTGTAAAACAATTTTTTTTGCATCCGTTTCACCGGCACTTTTTAAGCGGTTAAATTCCGCTATCAATACAATTCCGTTTAATACCGCCACACCAAACAGTGCAATGAAACCTACACCGGCACTGATACTGAAAGGCATCCCTCTCATTGCTAAAAACAAAATGCCACCGATTGCAGAAAGTGGAATAGCTGAATAGATCAATAGCCCTTGTTTCATAGAGCCAAATGCAAAATAGAGGAGCAGAAAGATCAATAACAATGAAATGGGGACAGCAAGAGAGAGGCGTTTTTTTGCAGCCACTAAATTTTCAAATGCTCCGCCATAAGTGATGTAATAACCTGTTGGTAGCTTTAAGCGGGTTTCTATTTGCGCCTGCAGATCTGTTACAATGCTCTGAACAT
>JAZKBX010000125.1:0-21008 GCA_040388455.1 Bacteroidota bacterium | reverse complement strand
GTTTTTTAGCGAATGTAAATATGTTAACCTGCCTTTTAACAGGCTTTCCATTGCAGTGGACATTTAATGGCGTACCAATTCCCGGGGCTACTTTTCAAACCTTAGAGATCACACAAGATGGCGTTTATTCTGTGATAGCAAAAAATTCTTTTGGATGTATCAGGGAAAGCAGTCCTAATTACCTTCAATACACAAGCCCTGCAGGAATGGAAGAAATGGCGCTTCTAAACGCTGTTTCAATTTACCCGAACCCTGCTACTGATGAGTTGAATTTTAGCGTTAATGAAAAAATGATGGGATACCACTATCAACTAACAGATTGTATCGGACGAACTTTACAGCAAGGACTTGTTAATGAAACCCTCATTAAATTAACGCTTAGTGATTATGAAAAAGGAATGTATTTTCTTACCATAGAAGGAAAAACGAAAAAAACATTTAAAGTGTTGAAAAATTAATTCGGTCATTTGAATTAGTCAGATAAGCTGAAAGGCATTGTATGGCTTTGATTTCAGCAAAACAAACAAATAAAAAATAACCAAAGATCTAATTATGATTTTTGGTTATTTTTTTGACTGTATTATTAAAATTAAAAGACATTGTTGAAAGTGCGGACATTGTATGCACATTGTATGCAAAATGAAAAAGGGTTACAAATCCGAAGACCTGAAACCCTTATTTTTGTTGCTCTCCCTGCTGGACTTGAACCAGCGACCCTCTGATTAACAGTCAGATGCTCTAACCAACTGAGCTAAGGAAGAATTTTTTCCATTAATTGGAGTGCAATATTACTATGTTATATGCAAATATGCAATATATTTGTGCAAATAATTATAAATATATAATATGAGTCTATTAGTTATAGGTACAGTGGCGTTTGATGCTATTGAAACTCCTTTCGGGAAAACCGATAAAATACTAGGTGGAGCGGCAACTTACATATCGTTGGCAGCATCTTATTTCACCAAAAATATCAATTTGGTTTCTGTGGTTGGAGACGATTTCCCAACCTCAAACATTAAAATGCTTGAGAAGCACAGCGTAAATACAGATGGTTTACAGGTGTTAAAAGGTCAAAAAACGTTTTTTTGGGCTGGTAAATATCATAATGATATGAATACCCGTGATACTATTACCACAGAATTGAATGTTTTAGAGAATTTCAACCCAATTGTTCCTGAAGCATACCAGGATTGTGAATTTTTAATGTTGGGTAACCTTGTACCTAAAGTTCAGCAGCAGGTTATAGCGCAGCTAAAAAAACGTCCCAAATTAATTGTATTGGATACAATGAACTTCTGGATGGACATAGCAATGGCTGATCTAAGAGAAACACTGGCTTTAGTGGATGTTTTAACTATTAATGATGAAGAAGCACGTCAGCTTTCTGGCGAATATTCATTGGTGAAAGCAGCAAAAAAGATCCTTAAAATGGGTCCACAGTTCTTAATTATTAAAAAAGGTGAGCATGGTGCATTATTGTTTAACGAGGACCAGGTATTTTTTGCTCCCGCATTGCCTTTAGAAGAAGTATTTGACCCGACCGGTGCTGGAGATAGTTTTGCAGGTGGTTTTATTGGCTTTTTAGCTCAATCACAAGATATTTCTTTTGATAATATGAAGAGAGCCATCATTTTTGGTTCTGCAATGGCATCATTCTGCGTTGAAAAATTTGGCACAGAAAAACTGGTAGGATTAACCCAGGATCAGGTAGAAAAACGTGTTCAGGAGTTTGTTAACCTTGTACAATTTGATATTGCATTGGTTTAATTTCCTTCCCGGGAAATTTTTCTGAATGAGCTGAAACACTATTAGGCGATATAGAAACTTCTATATCGCCTTAATTTTTCCTATTTTTGTTTTTCAATGAAATATTTATTAATCATACCACGCTCTCTTTGGAAAATAGGATTCGTCCTCAATTTTGTGCTTGGCTTAATTATTCTTTATCCGATATTTTATTTTTTACTTTCCAAAAAAAAATGGTTTCCTAAAGCATTTCAGTTAAAAAAATTCTGGGCAAGATGGATCTTATTTGTTCCCGGAATAGCCGTAAAAATAAAACGTGAAACACCTGCCGCAAACCTTCCCTACTCTTCTGTATATGTTGCAAATCATGCATCTTATTTAGATATTGTTCTTAACTATTTAGCAGTGCCCCATTATTTTGTTTCAATGGGTAAACAAGAATTAAACAAAGCTCCCTTATTTCGTATTTTTTTTAGAGAGATGAATATTTTAGTGGATCGGAAAAGTAATTCAGGTTCACACCGGGCATTTATTCGTGCAGGGCAGGAAATTGATAAAGGACACAATGTTTTTATTTTTCCGGAAGGAGGAATTTCCAGTTCCGGTAAACTTCTTAATTTTAAAAATGGTGCGTTCCGATTGGCCATTGACAAACAAATTCCGATTGTTCCGATTACTTACTTGAACAACTGGAAGCTTTTACAAAACGGAGGTTTTTTTAAAGCCTGCGGCCGACCGGGGATTTCAAGAGTAATAGTACATGCGCCAATTCCAACCATTGGAATGACAGAAAATGATTTAGTACCTTTACGAACCAGGGTCCGTGAAATTATTTTGAATGAACTAAATAATTATAATAACAAAAACTAATTGGGTAGCGTCATTCCGACCAACCGACTTGATTTAACAGCAATATTAATATGAAAATAGATAACGAAATAGTTGATAAAATTGCTCATCTCGCACGTTTAGAATTTGAGAACGAAGCCAAAGTGCAAATCATTAAGGATATGAATAATATGCTTGCACTTGTGGGGAAGTTAGATGAATTGGACACTTCAAACGTGGAGCCTTTAATTTATATGAGTGATGAAGTTAATGTATTGCGTGAGGATGAAGTAAAGCAGGAGATCACACAACATGAAGCATTAAAGAATGCACCCGCACATGATTCGGATTACTTTAAAGTTCCGAAGGTGATTGAGAAATAAATTAGTTGAGGATTTGTTGCAATATATCCAGATTCTAAAATCAAATTTTCAAATTAGCACTCACTCTCTATTCTAAATTGCTCGTTTCAAAACGGTATAAACAGGTGCATTGAGATGCATTCCTTACCGTTTTTTTTATCTGAATGAATTCAAAATTCTTTTATTGGATCAGATCTCCCTTTTTTTCTTTTCAATTAAATCCTGCACAATACTGTAGAAATTAATCCCAAAAATGGGTATTGGTTTTCAGCTATTATTAAGAATGCTTGTTTCATTGGAGTTTGGCGTATGGCACACACATTGTATCGATCATTCAAAACAAACCCAATTTAAAAACATTGATATATGAAAACAAAATTTTTTCTCGCAGTATTAGCAGCAAGTGTCCTGGCTTTTTTGGGTGGATGGCTTATTTTCGGAATCATATTTAACGAGTATTATTCGTCCAATACAAATCAAGCGGCTAAATTATTAATGAAGAGCCCAACAAACATGTGGGCGGTTGCAGTCAGTAATATTGCATGGGCATTGCTTATCACCTGGGTTTTGCAAAAAACAGGCAGCACAAATATGATGAAAGGATTTAGAACCAGTATATGGGTTTCGTTCCTTGTTGCCCTTGTATTTAACCTTTCAATGTATGCTTTCTGGAATATTTATGAACTTCCCTTTTTACTGGTTGACAGTGTCATTTCCAGTATCTTTTGGGGAATTGTTGGAAGTATTTCAGGAGCAATACTCGGAAGCGGACAAAAAGTGATGGTGAAGGTCACTTCTTAGCAAAGGCTACAACCAGCCTTTCTCCAGTATATCTTTTGCATGGTAGGTGATGATCAAATTAGCACCTGCTCTTGCAAAAGCATACATATTTTCCATTACAACTTTTTGCTCATCGATCCAGCCATTGGCAGCGGCAGCTTTTACCATTGAATATTCGCCTGAAACATTATAACAGGCTATAGGTAATAAGGTATTCTGACGTAAATTAAAGATCACATCCATGTATGCCAAAGCTGGTTTAACCATTAAAATATCTGCGCCTTCTGCTTCATCCAGCAATCCTTCGGTTAATGATTCATTGCCGTTTCTAAAGTCCATCTGGTACGATTTACGATCACCTTTTTGAGGAGCTGAATTAGCTGCTTCACGAAAAGGACCATAATATGCCGAAGCATATTTTATAGAATAGGACATGATTGCTGTATTCTCAAACCCGCTCTTATCCAACAATTCACGCATTGCAGCAATACGGCCATCCATCATATCACTTGGAGCAACCATATCGGCACCTGCCTTGGCATGGGACAATGCCATTTTTGCAAGCACTTCCACAGAAGCATCATTATGTACATAATCATCATGAAGAATTCCGCAATGCCCATGGGTGGTATATGCACAAACACAAACATCGGTGATCACATAAACTTGTTCTCCAAATTTTTCTTTTACTGCTTTTACAGCTTTTACAACAATTGAATTATTACTATATGATGAACTTGCATCCTCCGTTTTTTGCTCGCCAACACCAAACAATAAAACTTTGTTGATACCGTATTTCAAGCCATTCTCAATATCTTTTACTAACTCATCTATTGAATAATGGTTGATCCCGGGCATCGCAGTAATTGGATGAACAGCGTTTTCCCCTTCTATAACAAAATAAGGATAGATGAACATATCTTTCGAAAGCCTTGTTTCAGCAACCATTTCACGAACTATAGTATTTTTTCTTAACCTTCTTGGACGTTGTATCATGTTAATCAGGATTTTCTATTTATATAATATTTGCAATTTTTAATTATGTTCTTAGATTCTTCGGTAAATTTGCAGGCATAAAGATAAAAGTTAATATTTTGTATTCCGCTATTTAAAATTAATTAATGAAAAACAATCCTCATAGATCAATAATAATATGGCTGCTTGCCGGATGTTTTTTAATTTACGCAATGGTAGTGATCGGTGGTATCACACGCCTCACCCATTCGGGTTTATCAATGGTGGAATGGAACATGATCATTGGTTCCCTGCCTCCAACCAGCGAGGCTGATTGGTTAATACCATTTGAAAAATATAAACAATCTCCCGAATATCAGATCATCAATAATCAATTTTCGCTGGAAGAATTCAAATCCATTTACTGGTGGGAATTTATCCATCGTATGTTGGGAAGGATCATTGGTGTTGTATTTCTTATTCCCTTCTTCTATTTCCTGGTGAAGAAAAAATTTGACAAACCCTTTTTAAAAAAGATGTTTGTATTGCTTGCCCTTGGTGCATTACAAGGAGTGTTGGGTTGGTTTATGGTAAAAAGCGGATTGCAAAAAGAGCCACATGTGAGTCATTACAGGCTCGCAGCACATCTTATCAGCGCCTTTACCGTTTTTGGTTTTACATTCTGGTATGCACTGGATCTGTTATACCCGACTATTTTAGAGGAAAACGAAATTAGTAAAAAAGTAAAGCGCCTTGCTAAAATAACATTTGGTTTTATTGTGCTGCAGATCATTTACGGTGCTTTTGTTGCAGGATTAAAAGCAGGTTTATTTTACAATACATTTCCCAGAATGGGAACATCCTTTTTGCCCGATACACTCCTATCATTTGAACCCTTCTGGAAAAACTTTTTAGAAAACCCTTCAGGAGTGCAATTCATTCACCGCTATCTCGCTTATATTGTAGTAATTTTGGTTGTTTTTCTTTGGGAAACAGTCCGGAAAATGGAACTTACTCCTTTGCAACGCAAAACTTCCAATATTATGTTAAGCGTAGTTTCTATACAATTTTTACTGGGAATTATCACCTTACTCTATGCTGTGCCGGCAACTCTGGGAGTGTTGCATCAAACTGGGGCATTTGTTTTATTCGCAGCAATTTTATTTTTTATGCACAGCCTTAGGAAAATGGCCTGATTCCTCATTTTTCCATTTAAAAGTTGCTATCATCTGATAGATATCTTTTTTAATATATTCCAGCACAGGCGCAATAGAATCCGTATTTGGAACAGCATTAAAATATAATGCCCCACGTATGAAGTGACGTGTACTATCCGTTAAAAAAAACTGAATGGATGATGCAGCATTCCCCTTGATCTCATAAATTAAACCATATACTTTGTTCGAATCTCTCGATATGAGTTGTTCCTCAATCCCTGAAGCCTTTATCTGATGCTTGGATGCAAGTGTATAGGTGTCTTCCAGATACTCTTTAATATTGCCATTTACAGCTTTATAACTTAAATGTAAAGTACCATTAAAAGTTGGAAAATTAAGGTTCAACCAGCAAGGTTCTGCACCAAAATTTTTATCTCTGTCTATATGAGAATACACAGGCATTTCAAATGTAAAGGGGCACACAGAATCGTAGGTTATATATTTTTTTTCCGGGAATGAAAGTCGGAAATACGACCTGGGTTTGGGAGCAATGGTATCGTCCTCATCGCTGCTGCATGAAACGAAGGAAAAACAAGTTAATATTAAGAACCAAGACACAAGAACCAAGAACCAAGACTTTTGTATGTTAGGAAAAAAACTCTCCTCTTTATCTGGCTTCTTGAATCTTGAATCTTGTATCTTGAATCTTGCTTCTAACAATCTTGAATCGTGCTTCTTACTTCTTAGATCAATCTTCATCTTTCACAACAGTTATTTTTACTCTTTTAATTTTACGATTATCCGCTGATTCAATGGTGAAAATTAAATTTTTCAATTTTATTTTTTCATTCTTTGTAGGGATCCGGCCTTCTATTTCAATTATTAATCCAGCCAGCGAATCAGCCTCTCCCTTTACATCTTCAAATTCTTCACCATCTATTTCTATGATACGATATACATCATTCAAATGTGCTTTTCCTTCAAATACAAAATTACTGTCGTCCAACTTGGAATAAGTCAGATCATCATCATCAAACTCATCATTTATTTCACCTACAATTTCTTCAATAACATCTTCCAGTGTAACAATACCGGAGGTGCCTCCATACTCATCAACAACTATGGCAAGGTGAATTTTTTTATGCTGAAACTCACGTAAAAGATCATCAATTTTTTTGTTTTCGGGAACATAAAATGGTGGCCGGATAATTTCCTGCCATTTAAAATCATCCGGGCTGTTCAGATACTGTAAAAGATCTTTTGTGTAAAGTACACCGGCTATATTATCTAATGTTTCCTTGTAAATAGGCATACGCGAAAAACCAAAATTGGTAATATCTTCAAGCAATTTATTATAACCTGTTCCAAATTCATAAGCGGTAACATCAATCCTTGGCTTCATGATCTGTTTTACATCAGTATTCCCAAATTTCACAATGCCCTGAAGTATTTTCTGATCTTCTTCCGGCATATCCTCATCGTTGGTAAGATCCAATGCTTGTGATAATTCACCAATAGAAATGTTATGTGTTTTAGGTTTTATTACTTTGTCAAGTAAAGAAGTTGAAAAGATCAAAAACGAACTGATAGGATAAAACAAACCTTGTAAAAATTGTACAAAATAAACAAGGGCACGCGTTGTCCTCAATGAGTTTTGTGTAGCATATATTTTCGGGGTTACTTCACCTATCAACAATATTAAAAACGTTATTACCACCACCTGAATAATAAAACCCAGCAAGGGACTTAGAGAAAAATCAAATAATCCTTCTTCACCAAATATAAAAGTTGAATTGAGAATTACGATCGCTATACTTAGAAAATTAACACTGATCAAAAGGGTTGCCAGCAATCGCTTTGGAGCATCAATAAAAGTTAAAATTTTTTCATCTGTTTTTGTTCCGGAAGTTTTTAGTTCTTCCATTTCGGTGGGCGTGAGTGAGAAAAAAGCCGATTCAGCTGCTGATACTAATGCAACAATAACCAATAATGCTAATATTGTTATCATGGCCAATAAAATACTTATGGAAAAAGATTTTACAACTATGATGATGGGCAGAGAAATGTAAAAAAGAAAAATACTACTTGCGAGGTCCAAAATTATGGCTTTTAGTTAAAAAATGTATTAGCTGTAAAGATAATCAAAATGGTAGGTCATCCCCTGTTTTACTTCCAATATTGGTATCAATATCGTTTTTAGGTGGCGAAACACTCTCTTTTTTACTTAAAATAGTAAAAGTATCGCCAACTATTTCAGTCATATAGCGTTTATAACCTTTATCATCCCATGAACGGGTGCGCAATTTACCTTCTATATATATCGTCATTCCCTTTTTAAGATACTTTTCAGCACTCTCCGCCAATGCACGCCATACAACGATATTGTGCCATTCTGTTTGTTCAATGCGCTGTCCTGATTTATCTTTATAGCTCTCTGAAGTTGCTAATGAAAAACTTGCAACAGCTACACCACCCTCCAAATGTCTAACCTCCGGGTCTTTACCTAAATTACCAACTAAAATTACTTTGTTTAATGCTATCATTAATGTATTTAATATGTTTATTATAGCAAATATAAAAAAGCAAATCAGATTAAAAGCAACTAAATTCAAATAAAAATTCATTAATATTGTTTTCAAAATTTGGCTGATAAAGGATATTCATATTTGATTATCGATTTAAATTAATTTTACATAAATATGAAACTAAAAAATATATCCATATTGGTACTTGTTATCATTCTTTTCGCTTTTAAAGGCAATAAACCTGCATATCAGATCTATGATATAAATGGCAACGAAAGCAGTTACGATAAGCTCTTGAAAGATGCACTGGAAGCTGATGTAATATTGTTTGGCGAATTACATGATAATCCTATTTGTCACTGGCTGCAACTGGAGCTGACCAAAGATCTGTATGAGATCAAAAAAAATAATTTAATATTAGGTGCCGAAATGTTTGAAGCGGATGACCAGATCGCTTTAAATGAATATTTACAAGGGAAACTTTCAGACAAAACAATGAAAGATGAAATAAAACTTTGGTCGAATTATAAAACAGACTATAAACCTCTGCTCGACTTTGCTAAAACCAATCATCTGAATTTTGTAGCGGCAAATATTCCCAGACGCTACGCTAATATGGTGTATAATAAGGGAATTGAAAAGTTGGATAGCATAGATACTGAAGCAAAAAAATGGATCTCTCCTTTACCAATGAAATACGATGCTAATCTAAAATGTTATAAAGAAATTTTTGAATCAGCGGGAGGACATGGAGGTGAAAACTTACCAAAATCACAAGCAATAAAAGATGCTACAATGGCTTATTTTATTTTAAAAAACTGGAGCAAGAAAAAAACATTTATTCATTACAATGGTACGTATCATAGTAATTACCACCAGGGAATTGAATGGTATTTGAAACAGGAAAATCCGAATTTAAAAGTATTTACGATCGCTTCAACCGAGCAGCCAGGTATTGATACACTTGCAAAAGATGCAACCGGATTGGCTGATTATATTATATGCACACCCGAATCAATGACGAAAACGCAGTAAGTTGAAAGCTTTGATTTACGCACTATGACTTAAATGTTTCATTTACACTGCCATACACAGAACTTTAAACTTTGAACTTTTAAACTTTAAACTTTCCAAATTTAAGAAGAACTTTTTTCCTCCAACTTTTCCTGTAAATTCTCCCAAGCCGTCATTTCAACATCCAATTGTTTTTTCATTTGCTCATATTTAGCAAATGTTTCTTTATCATTGATTATCGTTTGATACTGAGCGGAGTCAGAAAGTTGCTCATCAATTATTTTTATTTCCGCCTCGAGGCGTGCAATTTCAGTTTCTGTTTTTGAAACCAGGTTTTTAATTTGTTTCAGTTCCTTTTCATGCTCATCATTTACAGGAAGCACTTTCGGTTTTTCAACCTTAGCCTCTTCTTTCGCTTTCACAAATGGACTTTTGGTATTCATTTCATTCAAGCGTTGCATCTTTAATTTTTGCATAAATTCAGTTATGCCGCCCAAATGCTCCTTTACTTGTCCGTTACGGAACTCATACATCTTTTCTGTCAGATCGGTAAGGAAATCTCTATCGTGAGAAACAATGATTGCAGTACCTTCATAGGCAAGCAAAGCACGTTTCAATACTTCTTTACTTCTAATATCAAGGTGGTTGGTTGGCTCATCCAGGATCAATAAATTATAGGGTTCAAGCAATAATTTACACAAGGCCAAACGCCCGCGTTCACCACCACTTAACACTCTTACTTTTTTATCAATATCCTCTCCTCCAAATAAAAATGAGCCTAAAAGTGATCTTACATTTTTACGAACCTCACCAACAGCAAGCTCATCAATTGTTTCAAAAACAGTTTTATTCTGATCCAGCTTTTCCGCCTGATCCTGCGCAAAATAACCCATTTTCACATTATGTCCAATCTGAATAACGCCTTCAAAATCCGTTTGCTTAGCGATCATTTTCATGATCGTACTTTTCCCTTCACCATTTCTTCCCACCAAAGCAATTTTTTCACCTTTGGTTAAAATGAAATTAGCATCTTTAAAAATACGTTTGTTGCCATATACTTTTCCTGCATGCTCCACGGTTAAAACTATTTTCCCACAAAGCGCAGGCGGTGGAAAACGGAAATTCATAGTGGAAGTATCGCTATCCTCTACTTCTACAATTTCCATTCTATCCAACTTTTTAATAAGCGACTGTGCAAATGCCGCCTTACTGGCTTTAGCGCGATATTTATTGATAAGCGCTTCCGTTTGATCTATAACCTTTTGCTGATTCTTTGCTACTGATTCCTGCTGCTCCTTGCGCTCCTGGCGCAATACCAAATAGCGGGAATAATTAGTTTTATAATCGTAAATTTTCTGATTTGATATTTCGATTGTACGTGAAGTAACAGTATCTAAAAATTGTTTATCGTGACTGATAAGCATCACCGAACCTGCATATTGATCAATTGTTTCTTCAAGCCACTGTATTGATTCAATATCAAGGTGATTGGTAGGCTCATCTAACAAAAGAATATCGGGTTTTTGCAAAAGAATTTTACCTAATTCTATTCTCATACGCCATCCACCACTAAATTCGGATGTTTGACGGTTAAAATCAGCCCGTTCAAAACCAAGGCCTTTTAATATTTTTTCGATTTCCTCTTCCCTGTTTCCGGCACCAATATAATCCAAACGGGTATGAATATCCGTCAGATCATTGATCAGATTCATATAGGCATCACTCTCATAATCAGTTCTGGTCTCCAACTCATGATTGATACTTTTTAAGCGATCTTCCAGTCTTTGAATTTCCTCATAGGCTGTTGCTGTTTCTTCATACACAGTGCGGCCATGCTGATGGATCATATCCTGAGGCAAATACCCGATCTTATAATCATTGGGCTTTGAAATTTCACCTTTAGTAGGGTTTTGTTGTCCTGCTAATAGTTTAAGCATGGTTGATTTCCCTGCACCATTTTTTCCTGCAAGGCCTATTCTATCTTTTGGGTTTACCAAAAAACTTACATTGTCAAATAAATCAGATCCTCCGAAGGATACTGTTACTGAATTAACTGAGATCATCTATAATTATTTATTTTGCAAAGGTAGTCAAATTTCAGGCTCCATTTTAATCCCAAATCGATAATATATGTTTTGAATGAATAATGCTGATTGAGAAATCATCTGATTTTAATGATGATTGGGAGACAAAGGCTGGTTTCCGATCAAATGAATTTTGAAATATGCCTGTATTTTTAACGCTCTGCTATTTGTTGTAATTCATCGGATAGAAAAACAACTGATCCATTTATTTTCATTTTCGAAAGGCGTATCATTGATTTAGCAACAGCAGAGGCTTGTATAGCTTTGTATTTCTTCAGCTTACCAATAAATGCAAATGAAAATAATTTCATAAAAATTTTTCCTGCTGATTCTGCAAACCGAGATTCTTTCCTATCACCCAAAAGCATTGATGGCCGTAAAATAATCAATGATTCAAATTTTAATTTTTCCAATGCAAATTCAATATCGCCTTTTACTTTTAAATAAAAATTAGATGCTGTTTTATCAGCGCCAACAGAAGAGATCAAAAGGAAAGATTCCACCCCATTTTGCTTCGCAATTTTTGCAAATTCTAAAGGATAGGTATGATCTACTTTTATAAATGCTTCCTTTGAACCAGCCGTTGCTATGGTAGTTCCAATACAACAAAAAATCACATCGCCTTTTATAGAATCAGAATAATTTCCAATAGTATCAAAATCAACAATAATTTGTTCCAGTTTTGGATGATGGATAGCGATAGGTTTTCTGACAAAAATTTTTATTTTTTCCAAACCCGGATCGGGTTCCTTTCCAGAGTTGACTGGCAAATTAGAAGTGTTTTGGGCAACATCGTCCGCAACGTCCATATCTGCAAGCAGTTGTTTAAGCACTTCAGAACCAACTAAGCCTGAAGCACCTAATATTATTGCTGTTCTGCCCATCAACTATTTACCTTTTATTCTGGTCACCAGCGATGCAATTGCTTCAGAATAAGACATTTTCAATTTACTTCTGTCCAGTGCCATTGCATTATCTGCATCATTATTTAATTTAAATGAAAACACAAAAGCGGAATCAGGCTTGTCCCAGCCTCCCATTTGTCCGAAACGGATATCATTAAAATAAACATCATTACTGTCATTAGTGGTCATGCAATAATGCCCCTTGGAAAATTGCTTCAATATTTTCACTTGCGGATCATTTTTGTAAGGAACAAGAAGACTTTCATTTCGATTAACATGATAATAATCTATGTCGTTTGTTTTGTCAAAAACGGAGTAATAACCAAACCAATAACCCAAACTATCGGCTGAATACGCCATCCACAAAAAATTATTTAAAGGAGTTGGGGTAGTCACAAAACTTGCGGTTTGTATATTTTTTTCAACTAATGAATCATGCATTTCATCATGTACATGCCATTTATTTACAATTGTAAAAGTCAGATACAATGTACTGATAACAAGACCCGCTTTATTCCATTTTAAGCGTTTATCAGAGCCATTTTTTGCAATAAGGGCAACAATCACACAAATTAAAAAGGGCAGCGTATAAAACGGATCAGCAACAAAAATGGTATTAAATGCAACACGATAAGCACTGAAAGGCTCAAACCAGCCGGTACCATATGCTGTAAGAGAATCGAGGAGAGTATGGGATAGTAACCCAAAGAAAAATAGCCAGGTCCAGCTTTTCCAGCTAACTTCTGCTTTTTTAAACCACTTACTAAACAACCAACCCAACAATGGCGCCATCACTACTACAAACAAAAGCGAGTGTGTAATACCTCTATGCACCATCAATTGCTGTGCATTTGAAAAGCAGGGGGAAGCAAACACATCAAGATCGGGAATAGTGTCAGCAACAGCACCCCACAACATAGCTTTCCGCCCTATTTTTTTCCCCAGAACAGCTTCGCCTATTGCGGCACCCAATACTAAGTGTGTTAAAGAATCCATTCCTATAATTTTTACAAATATACTACCATTAGTTTTAAATACAAGTCAATACAAATTTCCAAAAATGTTCCAAGAGGAGAAGGCCAAAATACTAAACTGAGTTCGATTAATAAAATAAAAATAATTTATCTAAAACAAATTTATTTTGGCGTTCCCTTTCTTAAACAAGAAAAGGGTGGGCTTTGCGCTTCAATCTTTTCTAAACAGAAAAGGATTTACACTGCAATCCCTAACGCAGCATTTTCAATAAAAGAGAACTATCGGAATTCATATATGTAAAAACAAAACGTACAAAGAGAAGTTGTCTCTTCAATGACGGATTTGCCTATAAAGGATTAGTGACGGGTTAAGAGGTCTTTATTATTCAAAAAAAAACCTTCCCGATTTTATCGGGAAGGTTTCTTGTTTATACCTTATATCTTAGAAATGCCACAAATCGTGTTCAAATTTAAAAATATCTTCTTTAACTCTTTCTGCCTCAAATAAAGCATTTATCCCCGAAGTATATTCTGAAATATACCTGTCATAAACGTTCGTTTCTTTAATTACATAGCTTGAAAACATACGTTTCCAAAATATATCCTCTAACGTTCTTCTTTCTGAATCGTTATGTCTCATATACACTTCCTGATTGGCTAATAAAGGTCTGATTTCAGGGAAATACACCCAAAACAATGGCTTATCACCACCGGCATCCTCTCCACTCTCGGTTTTCTTTGCAATAACAACTTGCAGTCCAATAATACGAACATCTAACACAGAACGCTGTTTATCAAAAAACCAATCTTCTTTGATCCAGTATTTAGTGATCTCCTCTGAAGTAACTTCCTTTTTTAAGGGAGAGGTCATCATCGTGCCAGGATTATTTGGATCTTCTGTTTGATTTGTAGAGTCCCAATTAACAAGTAAACCTTCTACTTCACTTTTTGTAAACTCAATACGGAATTCATCATCAGTTGGACTAAAACATTTAACCCTTCCTTCTTTAATAGCTGCATCTTTAAGAACATCAAACAAACTTTTTCTGTCAGCTAAAGGAGCTGTAGGATAATATAATGGATGATTTATTTTTTCCTTAAGGTCGATTACCCGCCATACACGTTTGCTCCACATCACGTCAGCTTCACGCAAATAAGGATAAGGAATAGCTCTTCTGCTATTCGAATTTTCCTTCGTATAAATACCATCAGGATATGTTGGTGGCTTTATAACACCTGGATCCTGTGCATTACTATCAAAAGTAAAATCAGTAACGATTAACATCACTAAAATAAATTTCAATTTTTTCATGATATGCCTCCTTTTAAACAATTAAAGAATTAAAACAATTTATAAATGGACTTATCTTTTACTTTATTTTAATATTGCAACCGGTAATTTTTCTATCTCCATCGGGAGCCTGTACGTGTACATTCTCAATTAATATTTTGGACCCTTTTTTTGCTTTTGCAAGCAAAGCTTTCATTCCTTGCGTAAGACCCGGTCCTTTTCCAGACTCATCCATAAATAACCCGTTAACGTTCATCGATATTGTCCATGCAGTAACAGGGAATTTTAAGTCGAATACGAAATCAGATAAGTCGGCAAATATACCACCGGCTGATTGAAGTTCACCTTTGGTGATAGCTCCATCACCAATTACACCTGCAAATTTAGCATTAGGACTTGGAACCTTTTTAATACGGAATTCTAAACCTTGTCCCATTGATTTTGTTGAATTTGTTCTAGGATCTTTGGCAGAAACATTTATAGTACATTTGGTACCCGATTTCACAAATACCTCATAATTACCCTGTCCTTTACTGTCAATACGCCCATCACCAGCTAAATTAGCAACCACATTAGTTGGAGCAACACCCGCTGCAGAAATGGAAACAGGATTGGCAACACCAATGTAAAACACGTTCATTTTGGTTGGTGATACAGCAAAAGAAGGACGAGCAACCATATAACTTGATGAAAAAGGATACGATTTAGTACTACCATCCGGTGCTTTCACGTCAATTATACCTCCCCATGTTTGCATCCCTTCTGATGTTGGTTTTATAGTATATTTACCCAAACCAGCTGTAACAGGGACTGGAGTGCCCACACCAATCATTTTCGGATATTCTTTAGAGGTAGTATCTACATTACCTACAGAAATATCTGGATTTTTGGTAGAGCTATAAGCCGCAACAAATATATCAGCAGTATATTCTTCACCAAGCACAATATAGCTTGTAGGTGCTACAACTTTCGCAGTAACGATGTCAAATTTAAAGTCACCTGCATCAATTGCTCTCAACAATAAAGTAACAATATCACTTTCGGCATTTTTTACTTCATTTTTTATACCGGCCAAAAGACACATACATGCAGCCATAGTAGTATGATCGAAGTTAGAAACTTCCCACGGGACATTCTTTTCAGCGTGATGGTCAAATACATCTTCTGTGTGCAATCCCATTTTGAATCCAGCCTTCTCCTTTTCCGGAACAAGGTCCATTACCATAGTTCTAAATTCGTGAATTTTCTTTTTTATTTCAACACCTTTACCGGTAGGTGTAGCGATTTCAGGTCCGATCAAATAATTGGTCGGGATATCGTAATTATCATTCGCCTGACCTCTGTGTAACTGAAACGTATCGGCCATCGCTTTAGTAAGTTCCGGCTGCGCTAAAATGTATAACTCAGATTTCGCCTCATCAATAAATTTACATAATTTATCAGCTTCTTCCCTTACCTTAAAGGCTTTATCAGCCCAAGGCTTTGTTTTAGTTTTGTTTTCTGCCATTGCTTTATCAAATTTGGCATATAACACATCATTTTTTTGATCAAAATTTTCGTTTGTATTATTTAATCCGTGTTCCACAGTAATAAAAGCAAGAAGGACGTCTTTTGAAATATTCATTGCCAACAAAGCTGTTAACACCAAATACATCATACCAATCATTTTTTGCCTCGGGCTTTCTTTTCCACCTGACATAGTTTTCTATTATTAGACCTCAAAGCCGCTCCCCTTAATCCCCTCTCCAAAGGAGAGGGGGAGATAGGTGAGATAAGTGTTTAAGGCATTGTTAATTGTTATTTATTTCTTTTTTACATCCTGCCACCTCTCCTTTGGAGAGGGGATTAAGGGGAGAGGCCTCTTTTATTTTCTCATTGCATTCAGCATATTACCATATACCGTGTTCAAGGATTCTAAATTAACTGATAATTGAGCAATTTGTTCTTTATACTTCCTTGTATCATCAACAGATTCGCTAAGATTTTTCAATAGATCTTCTAATCCATTCTGGAAAGTGGAAGTGGTTTTAATATGCTCACTGGAACCTTGCAATTGCAATTCATAAGAAGCGTTTAATGCAGCTAAGTTTTTAGATACTTTTTGAATTTCCTGATCATAAGCAACATGAGACTCCTGATTAGAATTTGTCAAATGATCCATTGATTGAGATAATTTTTCAGTTGAAGACTGAATAGCATTTTTTGCCTTGTCATAAGATCCGGATAGCTCATCAGCGGAAGACAATATGCTGCCGGTTGCTTTATCATAAGACTCATTAAAATTTCCAACAGATTTAGAAGCTGACTTCATTTTATCAGCAAAATCGCCTGATGCAACACCAGCATCAGTGATGTTAGTTAATTTACCCGTTTGATCGCTTAACTGCTTTAATCCGGTACCTAAACTGGCAATGAGTTCAGGACCAATTTTAGCTTCCTCAAGCATATTATCAAGTTGTTCAGTAAGTGAACCTTTATCTTCGATAAGATTATCTCCTAAAATTTCACTTTCCTGACCATGCATACCTGCTAATTCAGGATATACCAATGACCAATCTATTTCTTCATGTAATGGTTCAAATGCAGAGAAAACGAAAATGATAACCTCAGTAGATAAACCAATAACAAGCATCGGACCCGCTCCCGGCCAGTGCATAATTTTAAACATCGCACCCATAATTACAACTGCCGCTCCAATTCCATATAATTTGGCCATGAAATTTTTCCACCCTTTACTACCAATAAGACCTGCCATTTTTTTTAAATTTTAAAAGTTAATAATTGTTTGTTTTAATAATTTGATAATTTGATTCTGTTCACTTGTGAGATATAGAAACGCGATTAAAATTGTTTTATTGCTTAAATATCATCACCTTTTGCACGTCCAAGATAAGTTTGTACACAACGGAAACCAATAAAACATTTTGCAGTATCCTGATATTCGTAAGTTCTTGAACTTGTTTGAAGATAGAAACCAATATCTTTCCATGAACCACCTCTTATAACTTTACGTTTTAAAACGTTGGCCTCATTGTCTTGTGCTTCATATACATAATCAGGATTTAAGTCATGTGAAAAATCATACGATGATTCATCAAATGCATTACTTGTCCATTCTGCAACGTTTCCTGCCATACAATATAAACCATAATCATTAGGATTATATGATACTACTTTTACAGTATGAAAACCTCCGTCATCAATATAACTTCCACGCATTGGTTTAAAGTTACCCAAGAAACAACCTAAAGCATTTCTAATATACGTACCACCCCAAGGATAAGGGCTTAATGCATTTCCGCCACGAGCAGCATATTCCCATTCTGATTCTGTAGGTAAACGGAAATCATTAACATATGCCTGACCATTACCCTGCAAATAGCTATTAAATAACTGAGTTCTCCAAACACAAAATGCACGTGCTTGTTTCCAGGTGACACCTACCACAGGGTAATCATCATAAGCAGGATGCCAAAAATACATATTAGTCATTGGCTCATTGAATGAATAAGTGAAATCATGAACCCAAGCTAAGGTATCAGGATATACATTGATTATATCTTTTACAATAAACACACTTCTGTCTTTGTCATTTCTTTCACGAACACTATATTTTCCACTGCCGTCAGAAATTTCATCTTTTACATTATATTGCCCTAATGTTTTATTATCACCGGTACTGGTTGACTGGTATCCATTTATAAAATCTAATCCTGTTTTTTCATCGGGCGATTTTACTGGTCTGAAACGATTTGATTTTACAGCAGCTAATCGAAGATTAATCCAATAATATTCATAATTTAATTTACGGGTATCTATTTGCCTACGGCTGTAAAAACGCTCTTCAGGAGGAAGGTACATAAATTCCAAAACCTCTCTTACATCTTGCTCAGTATATTGGATTTCTTCATCCCAATTTACAAATGGAGGCTCAATGGGCTGTTCATAAGCATCGGTTTCAATACCATGCTCTGCAACGCCACTTTCAAATAAAGCACGGTGAGCAATAGAATCTCTAACCCAGTATACAAACTGGCGGTATTCGTTATTGGATATTTCTGTTTGATCAATATAGAAAGCCTGAACGGAAACCGTTTTTGACTTGGTGGTATGTGCGTAAGGAGCATCCTCATCGCTAGGTCCCATATTGTAACTGCCCATTGGAATGTGTAACATTCCAAACGGATCCACATCGAACCACTCTGAACGCCCCTGAACCCCCATTAATTCTCCGTTACTGGTGTTTTTACAACCTGTAGCGGCAATAACAGCCATTGAACCTAACAAGATGAATTTTTTCATAATTGTTGTTTTTAATTTAAACGCCTTTTTTAAAAAATCATCAAAAAAAATGATTATAAAAAAAGGAAAGTGATGTACTCTAACGAGACTTATAATTAAAAGTTACAAAAATATTTATTTTTATAAAAACCTTACGTTCATATGGCTTGTTTGCTTAGCCTCTGCTTTTATTTTATAACAGAAACCTAACATAATTTCATGCGAACCACTGCTGTGATTTTTAATGGTAGAGGTGGTTATATCATAAGAGTAACCAAATTTTGCTGTAACTTTAGGTGTAAAACTTTTTTCAAGTCCAACAATTGCAACCATTGCATCACTTATACGGTAAGAGAAACCTCCAAATATCATTTTATTCCATTTAGCTATCAAATTCAAATCTAATTGTGTTGCAGATGCATCGGATTTCGCCAATACTGATGGTGTTAAATCAAACTGCTGACCCAATTGGAATGTATAACCTGCCATAATATAATAGTGACGGGCAACTTTATAATTGAAATCGTACCCCGATCCTGTTTTTGCCAATGTTTGTTCAGGTAAATGTAAGGAGGATAAACCCACGTACAACCTGTTAGTTGTATAATACAAACCAAATCCCACATCATAAGTAGTTGCAGAAGTTCCCGACCAAGGAATAGCTTGATCTGTGCCGCCTCCACCAGTTGTTGTTGTACCATCAGGTGCTATAAAATCGCCTTTTATTTGCTTTTGGATCATTCCTGCATCCAAACCGATCCCTAAAGTACCTGGTCCAACAGGCAAATGGAACGAATAAGCTAATTTGGCTTTTAACGTTTTATCAAAACCTAACTGATCCTGATCAATTGTTAAACCAACACCACCAAAAAGAACTTCACCGAAATCAACACTCAAAAGGCCTGTTTTAGGTGCCCCCGGGAAAGCTGTCCATTGCTGACGATACAATAACGTACCACAAAGTGCTTTATTCATACCTGCGTAAGCGGGATTAACAGCTAAGCGGTTAAACATGTTCATACTGAATTGCGCATCTTGCTGGGCAAAGGACACTAATCCGGTAATGAATAATACGACAGTAGTAATGGTTTTTTTCATCTTTATTCTTGTTAAATAATTAACAATTCGTCACTTTTTGAGTACACTTTAGGTCGCTAAATTAAGTAATATGTTTACAAAAACAAATTATTTGAGTATTTTATTGTTCTACAGCCCAAATATATTTTTTAAAACTAGCCCAATTTCTGATAAGTTTGCCACCATCTGTCGGGCATTTCATCCTGGCAAGCTGTTTCGTAGTCGGTATAAGAACATGGAACCATATGATGCCGCTCATATTTTATCTGATGATTTATTGGATAGGGAACATCCATCCACCACCGGTCACTTTTATTGCTTTTATAAAAAACTATTTCGTGATTATGATCTTTGATGGATACCCGGTATTTTGTGTATTCCGATTTATCCACTATCGGGTAATCCTGTTTTCGATTGTAAAAGCCATCAATAAAATACCAGATCATTTGTGCAACAAGGTGCGCTGTTTGTTTATTGGTATCAAATGCCGGATTGATTTCATAAAAACCAATAGAGGAAAGTTTATCACTTAAACCTGCGTACCGAGCGATTTGACAAGCTTCTTCTCCATGAAATCCATTGGGTGAAGCATTACCATTACCGGGAGCATCACTTTGACGAACGGAGGAAATATCAAAACTTACCACGTCAGCGTTACGGACAATAGGTTCAACATTTTCCATATTTGCACGAACCTGGCCTAAACGATGTGAATCGAAATACAATTTATTCATTAGTTCGATCGCATTCTGTTCAACAAAATAGGTCTGGTAGCCTACATTGCTGTAATTAAAAAGAATGTTGGGTTTATGTAAAATTATTTTGCTCAGATAACTTTGAGAGTTGAGTTCTTTGTCGCCATCACCAATATCGAAACAGGAGTCGATAGCAACAATGTTTATTGTTTGTTCAAGAGTTTTATAGGCCGCATAATTGCAATACGTCAAGTCCTGGCCTCCACCAATAACAATTGGAATAATATTTTTTTTCAGTAATTGAGAAAGCACATCAGTAACGGCAAAATAGC
>JAZKBX010000124.1:0-6292 GCA_040388455.1 Bacteroidota bacterium | reverse complement strand
AATCAGTGTATTCAAATTGACTTATTAGGTCGTTCAAAGCATAATTACTGTTGAGCTTTTTAAATGAATTGCCATATCCAGTCTGAACGTTTGTTTTTGCATTGAACGTATGCAGGTATTCAAAATAAAATTCGGTGCTGTTTTTATTGTCTTTCCCTTGTTCTTTTCTTTTTAAAAGAGAATTTTCTTTGTAATCATTTAAATAATTGCTGGAGTAATTTGAAATGGTAAGGTTCGAATTCAATTTATTGTTTTCATCTAATTTCCCTTCATAGAACAAAGCGCCATAAGAATTAGTGTTTTGGGATCTGTTTTTTGTTTCAATACTGAGGTTGCCTATACTATTCCCATTTGTGATATAGTTCAGTTGCGATGTCGCAATGGTATTGTTCTTCGCTAAGGGTTCCATGTTTAGATTGCCTTCAAAACTGACAGTATGCTTTGGATTTATGTAGTAATCAGTTCCAATGGTATAGCCATTAGTGAGCTTTTTTACTCTGGTATTCATGTCCTGATCACTTAAAGGACCTTTCTCTATGATCAACCCATTATCATATTCTTTTTTGCCTGAGGACTGTAAATTAAAATTGTCGTAATTGTTGCTGTATTTAGCATACACATTTACTTTATTATAAACATAATTTAAAGTAGTTGATACCTTATTTTGAGCAAAAATATAGTCACTTTTAATGGCATCCGGATCTGTTAATGACATTTCGGTAATGTAGAATTCGGTACCCTGATAATCCTGTTTCAGGATTATATTAATAACCGCGGAATAGCCTTCAAGGCCATAACGTCCGCCCGGGTCGCGGATCACCTCTATTTTTTTTAATCGCTCCGGTGAAAGGTTTTTAATGTATTCCTGGTCTTTTTGCATGCCGTCAACCAAAATAATAACATTGGCACTGTTATCTACTTTAATGGAATTGTTAAACCTGTCGAGTTTTACTCCGTTTAATTTTTCCAGAACTTCGGAGGCAGTTGAGCTGCCTGTGCGCATTTTATCGGTTACAATTTGTACGTCCCTGTCGATGAGGCTTTCACGTGAACTTGTGCTTATAGTAACTTCATTTAAAAATTTATCATCCGATTTTAATTTGATCACTCCCAAAAATTTATTTTCCAAAACCGCAGTGAGGCCTGTGGTATCAGGTTTGTACCCGATAAAACGAAAAACAAAACGATAGTTTGATCTTGCTAAAGAGATCTTAAAAAAACCTTTATCATCGGTAACAGAACCCTTGATCAGACTGTCTTTGGAGTCGAGCACAGCAATAGAACAAAACTCCAGGTTTTCTTTGGTTTGGGCGTCCTTTACCTGCCCCGATACTTCAACCTGGGCTTGTGCGAGTAGTAAGGAACTAAATAAACAAATTAATATAAGAGTAAATTTCTGTGGCATTTTTGGTTTTTGGGATAGGACGCACCAGCGACTAAAATGTTACAAAACGATTTTTTGCAGGAAATTTGTGATCTTCTGTTTCCAGAACATCCAGCTCACTTTATCGTTGCAACCGCTGTTTCCAATCGTTTTATCACTTCCTCCTTACCAAGTAATTCCACCATTTCAAATAACATTGGACCACCACCAACACCACTTAAACATACACGGAACAATTGCATTACTTGTCCTGTGGCAATTCCTTGCGCTTCAGCAGCTGATTTAAACGCAGCTTCAGTGTCGGTAGGTGTAAACGTAGTTAATGCTTTAAAATGCTCTATTACGGCCTTTATGAAGTTTGCAGAATTTTCGTTCCATCGTTTTTTAATTACATCAGCATCATACGCTGTTGGAGCAATAAAAAAGTAAATCCCTGCGTCCCAGAATTCATTCACAAAATGTGATTTTTCTTTAACCAATTTACAAACACCTTCTACAAAGTCTTGATCTTTGTGTCTTGTAACTTGTGTCCCTTTTAATTTTTCTTCTAATATAGGCATGAACAAATCAGCCAGTTCTTTATCAGATTTTTTGCGTAAATATTGTTGGTTGAACCATTTTGTTTTTTCGGGATCGAATTTAGCTCCTGATTTATTAACCCTTTCAAAGGAAAATGCCTGGATCAGTTCTTCCATTGAAAAGATTTCCTGTGTTGTTCCGGGGTTCCAGCCCAACATAGCAAGCATATTCACAAATGCATCAGGGAAAAACCCGCTTTCGCGATATCCAACATAACTTTCACCTGTGCGCTCATCATGCCAGTTCAATGGAAACATTGGGATTCCTGATTTATCACGTTTTGATAGTTTACCATTACCATCAGGTTTTAATATCAAAGGTAAATGAGCCAGCAACGGCATTTTATCTTCACAGCCCAGGAAACGATAAATTAATATGTGTGCAGGTGCTGATGGCAGCCATTCTTCGCCACGTACCGCATGTGAAATCTCCATTTCAATATCATCCACAATATGCGCCAAATGGTAAGTAGGCATTCCATCCGATTTCAATAAAACTTTATCATCTACCTGAGTAGAATTAACCACTACCCATCCGCGAATGATATCGTGAAAACGAATTTCTTCATTACGGGGCACTTTTAAACGCACCACAAAAGGAGTTCCGGCATCCATTAATTTTTTTACATCATCTTCCGATAAGGTCAATGAATTACGCATGTTTTGACGCGTTACCGCATTGTATTGAGGCGCCACTACTTTAGCAGCTTCTAAGCGCTTGCGCATCGCATCCAGTTCTTCCGGAGTATCAAAAGCTAAATAGGCATGGCCACTTGCAATAAGCTGATCGGCATATTTTTTATAAATACCTAATTCTTTGCGTTCGCTCTGACGGTAGGGTGCATGTGGGCCATCACCAAATCCAACACCTTCATTTGGCTCTATTCCACACCATTTCAGTGATTCAATGATATACTCTTCAGCGCCTTTTACATAGCGGGTTTGGTCGGTATCTTCAATACGTAAAACAAAATCACCATTGTGTTTTTTTGCGAATAAATAACTAAACAATGCTGTACGCACACCACCCATGTGTAAACCACCAGTAGGGCTTGGTGCAAAACGTAAACGAACTCTTTTATTTTCCATAATTTTTTTTTATACTTTCGCAAAGATAGTGGTATATTTAAAATCTGATTAAAGAAATTTTTATTGTAAAAAAAACCGCTTTTGAAATTACATTTAAAATTTTATTTTTTTCTGTTTCTGTTTTTAACAACAGCACTTAAGTCTGTTTCACAAACCGACTCCTTAGTTTATTACTTTAATCAGACCAATCCGGTTGAGAACAAAGGCTTAGAGCATTTTATTGAAGGCATTCAGTTGAAGGATTCTTCAAAATTTTTGAAATATGGCATCAAAATCCACCCAATCGAAAACAGGGTTCGTTACTATCATTTTTTGGGCAGGCATTTTTATGATATAGATGATTTTGCCGGAGCGGGTTATTGGTATTCCAGGTCTTTAACTCTCGCTCACCGGACCTTAAACAAAAAAATTATTGCCGATGAGCTGAGTTCGTTAGGCGATATATTACGTTTGCAGGAAAGCAATACGATAGCCCTTTCCTATTTATTTCATGCGATGTATTTATATAAAGAACTAAATGCCAAGGAAGAGCTTTGTCATACGCTCTCAATTATAGGCGATATAAATAGATGTGTAGAACAATATGCTGATGCAATAAAATATTTAAATCAGGCACTTGATATTGCCGGTAAAAATAATTATTCTAAAGATGAAGCTTTTTCTTTGAGCTCATTAGGCAGTACTTTCCAATTCCAGGGCGAGTTTCAAAAGGCGTTTCAATGCTATCAAAAGGGCGAGGTTATCGCACAAACCACAAAAGACACCATGCGTATGATCGATTTCAAATATGCTATTGCTGATCTTTTAATTGAACAAAAAAAAACAGACGAAGCAATTGGATATTTAAAAGAGGGAATTGAACTATCTGAAAAAACGAACAACCAGTATTATTTGTCTTTTTGTTATATTGGTTACTCAAAAGCGTATTTAAAACAAGATAAATTCAGGAAATCTATTGAAAAAGGATTGATCGCATTTGATATTGGCAAACGATTAGATGCTTCGGGGCTTTGTTCAGATGCTTCTGAAGTTTTATATAAAGCATACATAGGAACCAATGATTATAAAAACGCTTTTTTTTATTTAAAATATACAACCGATGCTTACGATAACACAAACAATAGTGTAAAAATAAAACAACAGGCACAAATTGAATCTAATTTTTTAACAGATTATAAAGAAAAGCAAGACAGCCTGATTCGAACTTCACAGCAAAAGCAAAAAGACTTTGCTCATAGTGCTGAAATAAAACAGCAAAAGCTTGTTATATACTTTATTGCCAGCGGTTTAATACTCGCTCTTACTTTAACGTTCTTCATTTTTAAAGGATATAAGCAAAAACAAAAAGCAAATGAAATTATCACGAAACAAAAAGATGAGGTGGAATCACAAAAAAAAATAGTAGAAGAAAAGAATTTAATTGTGTTGGAAAAGAATAAGGAAATTTTGGATAGTATCCATTACGCTAAGCATATCCAACGTGCCATGCTGACATCTGACAGTTATCTCAAAAAAATATTGCCCGAACATTTTGTATTGTACAAACCAAAAGATATTGTAAGTGGTGATTTTTATTGGAGCGTTAAACATCAGAATAAAACATTTCTTGCGGTTGCAGATTGTACAGGACATGGCGTTCCCGGAGCCTTTATGAGTTTGCTTGGAATCTCATTTTTAAATGAAATTGTAATAGAAAAAAATATTATTTCACCCGAAAAAGTATTGAACCAATTACGTGACGAAATAATTAAAGCGCTTAATCCGGAAGATGCTGCGGAGGAATCAATGGATGGAATGGATATTGTATTATGTTGTTACGACTTTACTGCCATGGAACTCAATTTTGCAGCAGCAAACAATTCATTGTATCTGGTAAGAGACGAACAGCTTTTAGAGTACAAGTCAGATAAATTTCCTGTAGGGAAATTTCAAGAGGTACAAACTTCATTTACATTACAAAGTATATCTTTGCAAAAAAATGATTGCATTTACACATTCACCGATGGATTTGCCGACCAGTTTGGCGGCCTTCTGGGTAAAAAATATAAATACAAGCAATTTAAAGAACAATTATTAAAGAACCACCATCAGCCTTTCGAAGTTCAAAAGAAATTGACCGACATTGAAATTGAAACATGGAAAGGGGATCTGGAACAGGTTGATGATGTTTTATTGATAGGAATAAAAATTTAAAAATATGCAATTACTTACACCACAGAATTTTAAAGATTACGAATTAATTGATGTTGGCGGCTTTGAAAAGCTGGAACGTTTTGGTCAGTTTATTACCATCAGGCCTGAGCCGCAAGCGGTTTGGGATAAATCATTGAGTAATGTTGAATGGGAAAAACGCGCTCACATTAAATTTATGCCTCGTTCAAGTTCATCAGGTGAATGGAAAAAGTTGAAACAAATGCCTGATCAGTGGAAAGTGTCTTATGAGATTGATGGAGGGAGTGAAGATACAAGAAGCAAGAGCCAGGAAGATAATCACTCTCAAATCTCTTTCCGTTTGGGTTTAACGTCATTTAAGCATGTTGGGATATTTCCGGAACAAGCCCCTAATTGGGATTTTATTTATCAAACGGTGAAGGCGATGTCTGTACCTCAACCCAAAGTGTTGAATTTATTTGCTTATACCGGTGGTGCCTCTTTAGCGGCAAAGGCTGCAGGAGCAGATGTTACACATGTGGATTCGATAAAACAGGTGGTTACCTGGTCAAAAGAGAATATGGATCTATCCGGTTTGAATAATATTCGCTGGGTGGTGGAAGATGCCTTGAAATTTGTGAAGCGTGAAGAAAAGCGTGGCAATAAATACAATGGAATTATTCTTGATCCCCCCGCCTTTGGCCATGGACCAAATGGCGAAAAATGGAAACTGGAAGACAATATCAATGAAATGATAAAAGGCGTTTTAAGCCTATTGAGCGATCAGGAACATTTTTTGATCCTTAATGCGTATTCGTTGGGCTTTTCACCTCTTATCATTGAAAATTTGCTGAAGCAAAAGGCTGGGGAAAATTTGAATGTTGGGGAGTTGTATTTACAGGCAACGGAAGGCAATAAGCTGCCACTTGGTGTTTTTGGCAGGTTTAGGAATTTTTAATTTAAAAGCAAGTCATACTGAACTTGTTTCATCATCTATCTATGAGTTTTCGAAACCACCGATAGCCATCGGGGCAGGCAAGTTCTGAATGACGTTTTTTCATGATTTTTTAACGATTTGGTATTAATTAGC
>JAZKBX010000123.1:11624-19430 GCA_040388455.1 Bacteroidota bacterium | reverse complement strand
GAATAAAGAGACATCAACCTAAAATGAGTAACCAGTAGCTGTATTATTCCGGCCCCGATCCCGGTTGCCATATAATAAATTAAAAATCGTTTTGGGCCCCAATAATTTTCAAGGGTATTACCAAACATCCAAAGGGCAAACATATTAAAAAACAAATGCATAAAATTTCCGTGCATAAACATATAGGAAACCAATTGCCATGGGCGAAAGCTTTCTGCTAAAGGATAATGTAATCCTAAATAATCAGATAGATCAAAATTAAGTTGAGTTTCGAAAACAAGAGTAGTAAGGAAAAATAAACCGTTTATGATCAGTAAATTTTTCACTACTAAAGGTAGCATGCTAAAGCTATTCGGACGATATTGTTGCATAGGTTACAAATAAAGAATTATTAAGTGTTTACTTTATTACGAAAAATTAATTGTTACGAATTTACTTTTCTACGAATTACGAATCATTATGATTTTACGAATATGTGTTTCTTAAATTACCTGTTGCAAAATTGTAAAATTGCCACATTGCCTATTGAATAATTGTTTATTTACTTTTTAAATCTTTTATCCAACTCATCAATAGAAAAAGTAGAGATAGTTGGTTTACCGCTTGGTGTGCTGTATGGCATTTTGCATGCAAACAGCTCATCAATTAAGTTGTTCATTTCCTCCTGCGTTAGCGCTTTACCTGATTTTATAGACATATTTCGTGCCATAGACCGAGCAAGATTTTCGCGTTTATTTGATTTTAATTCTTGTAAATTTTGTTTGTAATTTTCAATTAACCCTTCCAATAATGCAGAAGAATCATAGTTAACAGTATCGGCAGGTACACCATGAATTACATACGTGTTTTTACCAAACTCCCGAATATCAAATCCTATTTCCTTTATTTCAATTTGTAATTCTTTCACTAAAGCAAAATCAGTAGCATTCAATTCTATTGTCTTAGGAAATAGCTCCTGTTGCGTTGATGATTTATGCTTTTCAAATGTTTCTAAAACACGCTCATACAAAATACGTTCATGTGCACCTTGCTGATCAATAACCATAAAACCCGTTTTTATATGAGATAAAACGTATTTATTATGTAACTGATAGGTTAATTTTTTATTGCTTTCATGAAATTGATTATCCCAATCAGAATTAACGGTTTGTTGAATTTCATCCTCTTTTTTTATTTCAAATCCCGGCTGATCATCAACATGTCGGCTGTACATTTTTTCCCAGTTCGAACGTTTGGAAAGTTCACGATCCGAATCCGTAAAACTTGATTGTGCATCCGTTTTAAAAGGATTAAAAGTAGGATCCACTTTAATCGTTGGTTGTCTGATTATGCCATCTATTGGTTTTAATGGCATATTATAAAGATGAGTTTCCTGGTTAAAATCGATGCTGGGAGCGATGTTGAACTGGCCCAATGATTTTTTTATTGCGGAACGTAAAAAAGCATAAACAGTTTTTTCATCCTCAAATTTAACTTCGGTTTTTGTAGGATGTATATTGATATCAATTGTTTTTGGATCAACATCCAAAAGCAAAAAATAAGAAGCGAAACTATCCTTTGGCAACAGCTCTTCAAACGCAGATTGCACCGCATGATGCAGGTATGTGTTTTTAATAAATCTTTTGTTCAAAAAGAAAAATTGCTCACCACGGGTTTTTTTGGCAAATTCAGGTTTTATTACAAAGCCCTTTATTTTTACGATACTGGTATCTTCTTCAACAGGTACCAAACGGGTATTGTAAGAGCTTCCAAAAATGGCCATTAACCGTTGTTTTAACGAACCCGGCTCTAAATGGAAGACTTCGGTGGCATTGTGGTGAAGACTAAAAGCTATATGAGGATTGGGAATGGAAACACGTTGAAATTCATCAATAATATGACGTAATTCAACAGAATCATTTTTCAAAAAATTTCTGCGTGCAGGTATATTATAAAATAAATTTTTGATCGAAAGAGAGCTTCCTTCAGGGCAAAGGCAAGCTTCCTGGTTTTTCACCTCACTACCTTCAATGTTGATCTGAACACCTAATTCATCACCGATCCGTTTTGTTTTCAATTCAACTTGCGCAATAGCGGCAATGGAGGCTAAAGCCTCTCCTCTGAATCCCATGGTTCGGATGGCAAACAGATCATCTGCTTTTTTGATCTTTGAAGTGGCGTGGCGCTCAAAACTCATGCGGGCATCCGTTTCGCTCATTCCGCAGCCATTATCAATTACCTGGATAAGTGTTTTTCCGGCATCTTTTACAATTAGTGTAATACTTGTAGCTCCGGCATCCAATGCGTTTTCCATCAATTCCTTAACAGCAGAAGCAGGTCGTTGAACCACTTCACCGGCAGCAATCTGATTGGCAACAGAATCGGGTAAAAGATGAATAATATCTGACATAATGTTTTTCTTCCTCACAAAAATAATACTAATAATGGAATCAGGACGATTTGACAGGATTGTTTTGCCCTGTTTGGGTCGAAATTGGAGAAGCCAGCGCGAATCTTAGAAGAAAAGAGGTTAAAAAAGCATGCTTTTTATCTCTACGATCAAATTAATATGGAACCATTGATGCAAATAAATGGCGAACAAAATACCGAAGATAATTGCAAAAGAGACCAATAATCCAATTGTTTTACCAAAAGAATTACTGCCTTTAATTAAAACACGAGCAACTAAAATTTCTATGCGGGAACCCATAAAACTATATGCCGGCACCAAAATAAACACCAAAGTGAGCATGGCGATAGCCGTAAATTTAAAAGGATTTAAGTCTAACTTGTAATGCACAATATAATTAGTAATATAACCTGTAAGTATATCAATAAGCAACACGCTGATCATCAATACCATAATATTAAAGAGTTTTCTATACATATAATTTCGAATGTCGAATTTTTTAATGATTTTACCGTTACTGATAACAAATCGATGACGAATTTACGAATCTGCGTGGTTACTAATAACGAATCTTTACAAATTTACGAATCTGTGTTATTGTGTGGTCATGCTGAACTTGTTTCAACAGGTTTTGAGAACCTGAAACAAGTTCAGGTTGACGTTGCCTGCTGGCCAAATTATCAAATTGTTGAATTAGTGTTTTTTTGCAATAAACTCATCAACATTCTTTCGTTAATAATTAAACCGGGCAAATATTAATCAAAGCCAATTTGGACTTAATTTTAACCTGAAATCAGTTTGTTTAAATTTTTGTTTAATTAATGCTATTGATGAAAAAAAATATATTCCTTGTACTACTTGTTTCCGTTGCTATTTCCCTAAGCTTTATTCAGTTCGTACCAAATATTTCGGCTATGGTACTAAAAGCAGCCAATGTTTCACATTCCATTCCAACAACTTTAGCTTTTAAAAACAAGATAACTAATAGTCCGGCTGTTTGGTGGGATGTTCCAAAAACAGAAAAACAAGCCCCTCCGTTTTATGTAACCGACACACGTTGGGCTGATTCCGTTTTTAAAACTTTAACACCAGAAGAGCGCATTGCACAGCTTTTTATGGTTGCAGCCTATTCCAACAAAGATAAAATACATGTAAAAGAAATAAAAAAATTGGTAGATCAATATAAAATTGGTGGATTGATATTTTTTCAAGGCGGACCATTACGGCAAGCAAGACTAACAAACGGTTATCAGTTTTGTGCCAAAGTGCCGTTATTTATTGCTATCGATGCAGAGTGGGGTCTGGCAATGCGCTTGGACAGTACCACTAAATTTCCACGTCAAATGACATTAGGTGCTATCCAAAATGATACACTTATTTATGAGATGGGAGCCGAAATTGCCCGTCAGTGCACACGTTTGGGAATGCAAATAAATTTTGCTCCTGTGGTGGATGTCAATAACAATCCCTTAAATCCTGTTATCAGCAATCGTTCGTTTGGAGAAAACAAATACAACGTTACACGTAAAGCAGCTATGTATATGAAGGGAATGCAGGATAACAAAGTGCTGGCCAATGCCAAACACTTCCCCGGACATGGTGATACAGACAGTGATTCTCATAAAACATTACCAACTGTAAATTCATCCCGTGAGCGATTAGATACCCTTGAATTATACCCTTTCAAAGAACTAATCGCACAGGGCTTAGGAAGTATGATGGTAGCGCATTTATTTATCCCTTCATTAGATACTACATTAAATCAGGCTTCAACGCTTTCAAAAAAAGTAGTAACAGGATTACTGAAAGATACGCTGGGCTTCAAAGGCCTTATCTTCACTGATGCTTTAAATATGAGAGGCGTTAGTAAATTTTATAAACCGGGCGAAGTGGACGTGAAAGCATTGATTGCCGGGAATGATGTTTTGTTGTTCCCTGAAGATGTGCCAACTGCTATAAAACAAATAAAATCGGCTATCGACAGCGGTGATATTTCTCAGGAAGAAATTGATAAACGTTGTATGAAAATATTATTAGCAAAACAATGGGCCGGCTTAAATCATTACAAAGCGATCAAAACAAAAAACCTCTATAACGACTTGAATACGCCCAATGCAGAGCTGATCAACCGTAAATTAACGGAGGCGTCCTTAACATTATTAAAAAATAAAAATAATATTATTCCTATTCAAAATCTGGATACCATGCGCATTGCATCACTATCACTGGGTTACAGGGAATTAAATATATTTCAACAAACACTTGCAAATTATGCTCCGATAAAACATTTTGGAATTGATAAAGAGGCAAAAAAGGACGCGTTTGATACTGTATTGAACGCTTTGAAAAAATATAACCTGGTATTGGTTCACATCAATAATACCAACAATAAACCTAACAAAGATTTTGGCTTAACTCCACAGGTGATAAAAATGCTAAAAGCGTTGATGAAACAATCAAAGGTAATTGTAAATGTGGCCGCAAATCCTTATATACTCGCAAAAATGGATAGCCTGCATCTCGCAGATGGTGTAATAATGAGCTATGAAGATAATGATTACAGCCAAAGTTATTCTGCACAATTAATATTTGGCGGTATTGCTGCAACAGGAAAATTGCCGATCACTCCAAGTCCACATTTTATAGCAGGCACAGGAATCGTAACAAAAGCCATTCGTTTCAAATATACGATTCCGGAAGAACTTGGAGCGGATTCAAAAGCACTGGCACGTATTGACAGCATTGCACTTAATGGAGTAAAAGATAAAGTTTATCCGGGCTGCCAGATCCTTGTTGCTAAAAATGGAAAAGTGATCTATCAAAAATCTTTTGGATATCACACCTATGAAAATAAAATAAAAGTAAAAAACGATGACCTCTACGACCTCGCGTCCATCACAAAGGTTGCAGCTACTACTGCATCAATTATGAAACTAATGGATGAGAAAAAAATAAATCTGGATGAACGTTTGGTTACTTATTTACCCGAATTAACCGGGACGAACAAACAAAATATCATATTGCGTGAAATGCTCACTCATCAGGCTGGTTTGAAGGATTGGATTCCATTTTGGATGAAAACAGTGGAGAAAGATGAATACAAAGCAGGAATTTATAATAAAATAAGAAATGATGAATTCCCAAAACGTGTTGCAGATAATTTATACATTAATAAAAATTATGAAGACACCATTTATAAGCGTATTATAGAGTCTCCATTGAAAGAAACCGGCAAATATCTTTATAGCGACCTTGGATATTATTTCCTGAAAAAAATTATAGAAAAACAAACATTTGTGCCGGAAGAACGATATGTATTAAAATATTTTTATATGCCACTTGGTCTATCTACAATGGGGTATAAGCCGCGCGACCGCTTTGATCTTGACAGGATCGTTCCCACCGAATTTGATAAAAAATTTCGTAAACAATTAGTGCATGGTGATGTTCACGATCAGGGAGCGGCTATGCTTGGTGGAGTTGGCGGACATGCTGGTTTGTTTTCCAATGCAAATGATCTGGCGATAATGATGCAGCTATTTATGAATAAAGGGGAGTATGGAGGCAGACGATACATTGATTCCACTACTTTAACCGAATGTACTAAATGTCAATACTGTGTTGATAATCGCAGGGCAATTGGTTTTGACAAACCGGAAACAAATCACGACAAAGTGAGTCCTGTATGTAACTGCGTTTCTTATTTAAGCTTTGGTCACTCTGGTTTTACGGGTACTTTAGCTTGGGCTGATCCTTCAAATCAATTGGTTTATATTTTTCTGTCAAACAGAGTATATCCGGATGCCGGTGAAAATAAACTTTCAAAGTTGGGTATCCGAAATAAAATTCAGGAGATCATTTATGAAGTTGTTAAATAGTGTTTTGGCCTAAACACTAAAACACCAAAACACAAGAAATAATGAAAATAGGAATAGTATGTTATCCAACATTTGGAGGTAGCGGTGTAGTAGCTACGGAACTTGGTAAGGCGCTTGCTGAAAAAGGGCATCAGGTACATTTTATTACGTATAGTCCCCCTGTTCGTTTGAATTTTTTGTCCGGAAATTTATTTTATCATGAAGTGTCCGTTTCAGATTATCCTTTGTTTGAATACCCTCCTTATGAATTAGTATTAGCAAGCAAACTGGTGGATGTTGTGAAGTATGAAAAACTGGATCTGCTCCATGTTCATTACGCTATTCCTCATGCCTCCGCTGCCTACATGGCAAAGCAAATATTGGCCTCACAGGGCATTCATGTTCCATTTATCACCACACTGCATGGAACTGATATTACCTTGGTAGGTAAGGATCCATCTTTTGAACCCGTTATTACATTCGCGATAAATCAGAGTGATGCAGTAACTGCGGTTTCAGAGAGTTTGAAAGAAGATACCTATAAAAACTTTCCAAGCGTTAAAAAAGAGATACAAGTGATCCCTAATTTTATTTGCCTGGATGATTATAAATTTGAAAGCAGTAAATGTCAGAAAAAAATGTATGCCCCTAATGGTGAGCGTTTGCTGATCCATGTTTCTAATTTCAGAAAAGTAAAACGGGTGGAAGATGTACTTCGAATTTTTGATAAAGTAAGAAAAGTGATCCCTGCAAAATTAGTTTTGATCGGGGATGGTCCTGAAAGAGGGAATATTGAAAAACTTTGTCGGGAACTGGATACCTGCCACGACATCAGATCATTAGGGAAAATTGTGAATCCGGAGCAGATATTGCCAATTGCTGATCTGTTCCTATTACCATCTGAAACTGAAAGTTTCGGCTTGGCTGCCCTGGAAGCAATGGCAAGCAAAGTACCTGTAATATCAACTAACTCAGGAGGTTTACCTGAAGTGAATGTAAATGGTTTTTCAGGCTACATGAGTAATGTGGGTGATATTGATGAAATGGCGAATAATGCGATAAGCATTTTACAAGATGAAACAGTTTTAGATACGTTTAGAGCAAATGCCTATCGCCAGGCTCAGAAATTTGACATTACCAAGATTTTACCAATGTATGAGGAGTTGTATAAAGAGGTTTTGAAGAAAAATAAAATATTGATCAAATAATATTTTCATCGTCCTCAAATTTTATTGATCTTTTTTCAAACTCACTTTTTTTTGAAGTTCGTCCAATAAGGGTACTTGCCTTACGTTGATCTTTTCTTTTGCGGTGGTAATAGTAAACCACTCTCCTTTATCAATTTCCGGAAATGATCTCATCTTGCCGGATTTAGGTGGCCACTCTAATTCAAAGGTATTGCTTTTAATTGTTGAGGCATCAATATCACCCTGAAAAGCCCAGGCATAGACTGTTTTATTATTTTTTTGTTCAATTGGAGATAATTCAATAAAATCGGTGTCTGGAACATCCACTCCAATTTCTTCTTTAAATTCGCGTTTTGCCGCATCCAACGGATTT
>JAZKBX010000123.1:0-11487 GCA_040388455.1 Bacteroidota bacterium | reverse complement strand
AAAATGGTCCGCCCGGATGAACTAAAAGTACTTCCAATGAAGTATTATTAAAGCGATATAAAAGTATGCCGGCACTATTTTTATGCATTTCTAATTTATTTGGGCGTTCACTTTCTTGAAAAAGAAAGGGCCGGGCTTTCCACTGCAACCTATTCTAAAAAGAAAAGGATTTACGTGGAATTTATCCTGAGCTTGTCGAAGGAATCCCTAACGCAGCATTACCAATGAAACAACCCTATATAGATTTTTATATTTTTAGCCAAAGTCTAAACTATTCATAATTACATAAAGCAACATTATCGTCTAAAAAAAGATGCCCGTTTCAATTAACCACCCGCCTTCTTCACCTTATAATTAGCATCACTAAGCAGCTTCAACACTTTATCCCGATGGTCGCCTTGTATCAGTATCTCCTCATTTTTAACACTTCCTCCCACACCACATTTCTGTTTTAATGTTTTACCCAAAGCCTCCAAATCATCAGTGCTTCCGATAAAACCATTGATACGGGTTATTAATTTCCCACCACCTATACGATCAAGAAATAGTTTTAAATTTTGTTGCTGAGTAGGCAAGGTTTCCTGAGTTTCTTCCTTTTCAAATTCAAAACTAAAATCTTTATTGGTTGAATAAACAACACCATTCTTTTTATCTTTTTTCGACATTTTTTATTTTTTTGATACCTCGAATTACAAATTTTAACGAATTAAGAATAAACTATAAATTTCAGGACTCATAGCCTCGTTCTCCTATCCGGATCTATCCTGAGCTTTTGCTGAAGGAGGAGGGAGATCGGGGAAGGAGCTTCTTCTATCCTTACGGAATTATCACCCTCAAAGATAATGGATTTACTTTTATTGAGATCGAATGACCAACTTCAATAGGCTCTCCATCAATGTGTGCAATAGTATTCGTTTGTTTTACAATTACTTCTTTGGTTTTTATTGTTTCCAAATGAGGCGATAAATGTATTGTTTTACGAAACAATTTATAACCGATTGAAATTACATTCCAAAAAGAAAAATTTTTCAGAATTGCAATATCCATTAAGCCATCCGCTACATCTGCTAATGGTGCTATATGTGCATTATTTCCCCACTGAGAGCCATTTGCGAAACTAATAAGAAATGCTTTTTTATGAAGTGGAATTCCATTAATGACCAATTCATAATCCTGTACTTTGAATTTAGGAAATTCACGAATGATCACTTTGAGGTAAGAGGAAAAACCACGCTTCCCGAACTTAGCAAACTCCCATCCAATATGGGCATCAAAACCAACTCCGGCAACATTAATAAATGTTTCATTGTTGAGTTGAATCGTATCTATTGAAGCTTCTTTAGCATTATTTATAATATTCATTGCTTTTTTCAGGTCCAATGGGATTTTCATGTGCCTGGCAAACCCATTACCTGAACCGGCCGGCATAATCGCCATTGCGGTGGTTGAGCCGATCAAGCCCCTGGCTATTTCATTAACAGAACCATCTCCACCTACGGCTACTACGATATTAAAATTATTAGCAACAGCCTGTTGGGCAAGTTCTGTAGCATGTTTAGCAGCTTTAGTATACACTATTTCATAATCAAATAGTGTTCGGTTTAAATGCTGGTCAATTAGCTTTTCAACCACCTTATGCCTTCCGACCCCTGAAATTGGATTAACGATAAAACAGATCTTTTTTTTCAAAGTTTAAAGTTTAAAGTTAGAAAGTTTAAAGTTAAAAAGTTTAAAGTTGGAAAGTTACGGATTTGTAAAGACTACAGGGCTGTTCAGTTAAAATAAACCGCGAAACTTTCAACTTTCTAACTTTAAACTTTCCAACTAATTATTATTCAACTTTCCAATTATTTATCAATGCATTTTATTGTTTATTAAGCTTTGCTGATAGGTTTGAATAATAGCTTTGGCTTTATTTTCCATTCTTGCACTAATTGCCGGTTCTTTACTGAACAGGTCATTTCGCATCAAGCTATCCGTAGTAAAATGATACAGATCATTTGCTTTGTCGCCATCAAACTGAAGTATATAGTTATTCTCAATTAATTGAAACAGCTCAGTTCTGAAAATAAAAGCAAAATGCGATGCTGAGGTATCAAAAACACTCGTTCCAAATGCAAAATACGGTGAAGGATAGTTTAAAAAATCAAGAACCGATGGCATAATATCTATTTGTTGAGTA
The DNA here is from genome assembly GCA_040388455.1 of Bacteroidota bacterium. Lineage (GTDB taxonomy): Bacteria > Bacteroidota > Bacteroidia > 2-12-FULL-35-15 > 2-12-FULL-35-15 > 2-12-FULL-35-15. The sequence goes on along the minus strand of JAZKBX010000123.1, from coordinate 9,305 downwards.
ATGGTTGAATCAAACCCTTTTAACTGACCATCAGGCATATAGTAAATAATTGGTATGGAATAATTACCTATTTTATTGGTATAAAAAGCATCAGCAGAAACACCAGTGTGGTCGGCAGCTAAAACAAAAAGTGTATTCTTGAACCAAGGCATTTTTTTAGCGGAATCAAAAAACTTTTTTAGCGCGAAATCGCTGTAACTAATACTTTTTTCGATAGGAAGGGCACCTTCTTTAAATTGGCTTTTATACCTGTCGGGCACAGGATAAGGATGATGAGAGGTTAATGTAAACACTGTTGCAAAAAATGGCTGCTGCTTTATATTAATAGTATTGGCACTATATTGCAAAAATTCTTCATCCCAAATGCCCCAGCTGCCATCATAGTCCTTTTCGTTATTGTATTCCGTTCGCCCGAAATAATCATCATATCCTGCAAGGTTTGCAAAGGCATCAAAGCCCATAGTACCATTGGTACCGCCATGAAAAAACGCGGTATAATAGCCCTGTTGTTTGAGCATATTGGCCAAACTGTTCATTTGATTGCTTCCGTAAGGAGATGTAATGAAAGGCTCATTCATCCATGTTGGGATACTTGAAACAATAGCAGGAATGCCTTCAATAGAAGTCTTTCCATTAGAAAAAGCATTGCTGAAAGTAAGGCTCTCTGATATAAGAGAATCTAAAAAAGGAGTGTAGCCGGCTGATTTGCCGTTAAGCGCACCAATATATTCTTTTGAAAAACTTTCGAGAGCAATTACAACTACGTTTAACTTTTTAAATTCATCTTTTTGAGGAATATGAACCGGATTGTATACTTCTTTAAGTGCTTCCAGGTCGTTGATCTTCCAGTTCATAGAGGGCTCAATAGCTGATACATCCAATGTTTTCAGTATGCTAAAAGGCGTGTTCACCACCAACGGCACGTACTGCACAGCTGCATATTCTCCTGCACTTACAATACTGATTGGCTTGAGTTGAAATCCACCCCGATACACAACAATTGAAATTGCACTAAAACCGATCAAACTCAACATTTGTGCAACATATTGTTTAGTTGTCCATGTTAATGGGGTAGTTTTTTCAACTTTTTTATATAGATAATAAACGGCCCAGGATAAAATTATCCAAATAGCGAAAACATACCAATACTCTTTTAAAAACAGCGGCAATAATCGTCCCAGATCATTACCAATTTCACCACCAAAAAAATTAAATACCGTAGCATTGGTGCGTTTTAATGTAAATTGAAAGTATGCCAGATCAACACAATTTGCTAACATAGCAATACTGTTAACACTCAGAAACAGTCCTTTTAGTAAGGTACGATACCAGTTTTTCTCCCTGAAAGCAAAGGGCAAAAGGTATAATAAAATAAAAAGAAAATTAGACAGAATAATGACAGACAGATCGAACTTAAGGCCAAAGAACAATATTGAAAAAAGCGGTCCAATGCTTAGATCTGAAAAATAAGAATAGTTAAAGAAGTAGAAAAGTAATCTGTAAATGGCATAAACCAGGAGTAAAAAAGCCAGATGTTTTACTAATCGGGAAAGGTTGTCGAGGTAATTTAGCATTCAGATCTTAACGTTTATTCAATTCTGGTCAATCATACAAAGTTAATAAAATTGATTGAAAGAAACGTAATAACAAAAAAAGCGCCCTTCCATAACTGGGAAGGGCGCTTTTTGTAATTCTATTAACAAATTATTGTTTTACGAAAGTTTCAACAAAGTTTACTGGAGTACCACCTGTTGTTTCAGTGTAATTAATGCTAAAAGTAGTTGAAGAAGCTACAGTACCTGAACCAGCAAAAGTTCTGTCAGCTGCAGGGCTTCCAACTTGGATAGCTGTTTGGCTTGGTAAAGTAACAGTTGTACCTACAATATCAGCATAGATACCAGTGTTTCCAGAATAATCACCAAATTTACCGAAACCAATTCTCTTGTTTAGAGTTGTTGAAGCAGTAATTGTTTGTGTGTAAGTATATGGAGGAGAACCAGCAATTGAACAATTGTAAGTTCCAGTCATTGCACCTACTTCATTTTCAACTATAACAGTTCTTGTTGCAGTACCAACATTACCAGCAGCATCAGTAGCTGTATAAGTAATAGTATAAGTACCTGTTAAGTTTACGTTTACTGTTCCAGAAATTGTAGGAGTGATAGCTCCATCATTTTCGTCAGTTGCAGTAGCGTTCAATTCAGTGTAAGTACCTTGTAAAAAAATTGTTTGGCTAGCAGCACCATTTAAAGAAACAACAGGAGCAGCAATATCATCTTTATTACAACCGGTAAATACTGATGCCATTGCAATTAATGCAACCGCAGATAAATTAAAAATGTTTTTTTTCATTTTGGTTATTTTGGTTTTGTTATTAATTATTAATTTTTACGGATGCAAATGTACGAATAGTTTTTTCCAAAATATTTGTTTTTTGTATAAAAAAAATATTACTTTTGCTTCCGGTTAACCAAAAAACAAACAAAATAATATGAAAAAAGTACTTACATTAGTTGCCGTAGCAGGAATGTTCACATTCGTTGCTTGCGGACCAAGCGCTGAAGAAATAGCTGCTAAAGAAAAAATGAAACAAGATTCAATTGCTGCTGTTGAAGCAACTGCTGCTGCTGAAGCTGCTGCTGCTGCTGCCGCTGCTGAAGAAGCTGCAAAAGTTGCTGCTGCTGAAGCTGAAAAAGCTGCTGCTGAAGCTGCTGCTGCTGCTGAAGAAGCTGCAAAAGCTGCAAAAAAAGGTGGTAAAGCTGCTAAGCCTGCTAAACCAGCAGAGCCAGCTCCAGTTAAAGCTGGACAAGGAAGAGGTTAATACCTGATTCTAATTAATAAAAAAAGGAGTACAGGATTGCTGTACTCCTTTTTTTATGCCTATAATTTTTTTTTTGAAATTTTTGTATCAAATACAAAAATAAATGTAGCTTTGCGCAAATTTTAATTAAAATCACAAACAAAACAAAATGAAAAAATTATTTACATTAGTTGCCGTAGCAGGTATGTTTACATTCGTTGCTTGCGGACCAAGCGCTGAAGAAATTGCTGCGAAAGAAAAAATGACTCAAGATTCAATTGCTGCTGTTGAAGCTGCTGCTGCTGAAGCTGCTGCTGCTGAAGCTGCTGCTGTTGAAGCTGCTGCTGCTGAAGCTGCTGCTAAAGTTGCTGCTGAAGCTGCTGCTGCTGAAGCTGCTGCTGCTGAAGAAGCTGCTAAAAAAGGCGGTAAAAAGAAATAATATTCTTTTTGCAAGAAAAAAAGGAGTACCAAATTGGTACTCCTTTTTTTTTGTCCAAATTTCATGTTATATTAAAGTTTTTTTGACTGAATCCTCATAAAATCAGTTATTAGACATCTTTTCCAATAGAAACGAAAAAAATTTAACCCAGAGTAAAAGCACCCGAGTTTCACAGAAAAAAAACATATAATCTCTGTGAAATCTCTTTAAACTCCTTGAAATCTGTGTTAAAAATTTAATAGAAAAGATGTCTATTACTTTTTCTCATCCACCTCTTTTTTTTCCTGAGAAGCGGCAAGGTAAGATGCTAAAGCCAGTTTAATATCCCCATAGCTATATTCATCCCCTAAGGCCTGTTTTATTGTCCCGAATAGAAAAGTATCTAATTTTTTTGATACGCTTATAATGTTTTCTATTTTTTCGGCAGGTAAAAAATCCTTGATATCCAGTTTTCCTTTGGTAATAAAATAAGCCAGATGTCCTTCTATTGTTCCTGTTGCCATGGATCGCAACCTGGCAATGGTTTCTATATCATTCCCCTGTTTGTGAAGTTTAAAAGATTCTTCTTTCGAATCCTTTTTTTCAACTTTATCTGGGTCAACACCCTCCTTTTTTTTCTTTTTTTCTTTAACAGTTTTGACCTTTTCAGCGGCTGTGCTGTTTTTCACCTCAACTGTGAATATAGAGTTCAGTTGTTCCATTCGGGTTGAATCAAAACAAGCTTTTGCAACTTCTTCTTTTGTAACCTCTTTATTGGCAATAGTAGCATTTATTAAAAGACCTGCTTTACTTATGAGTTTGTACTGCTCATTAACCATCACTTCCAATGATAACAACTCGTTCAAATATGTTTTTGTTTTTTTTTCGGATTTAAGGATCAGAATATGCCTGAATATTTTGTTTGACAGATCTTTAAAAACCGGAGAAAAGTAAGCGGAAGCAGCAAGCACCCTTTTATAAAGAAATTCAATGTGTCCGGCTTCTTTTTTATCAATGATAGAAACTATCTGATGCCTGAAATTATCAGCGTGTGGCTTTATCGCTTTTACTTCCTTTTCCAAGTCCTGAGCCCATTTGTGATGCCTTTGTTTTATGGATTTTTTTTCATCTTTTACATAACTGTCGCTATGCTCTTCACAATTTTTAATGAGTCCATTAAAATCAAAGCTTTTTAATACATACTCTTTTAAAAACTGATACGTTTCACTTGTTAAAAGCTCGTTTAGGTTTTGTTGCTCCGTTTGTGCCCGGGAATACGTAGTAATTTTACTATCCTGATTAATATTATTGAAATTAATGACTGATGTCAGCACCAATCCATCCAAAGATCTCAAGCGGGATAAGGCAACGTACACCTGCCCTGGCGCAAATGCATCACTTGCATCAATAATGGCTTTATCAAAGGTGAGGCCCTGGCTTTTATGAACAGTAATGGCCCAGGCTAATTTTATAGGATAATGTGTAAAAGTACCTGCTACCAATTCCTCTATTTCATTGCTGGATTCATTAAGTTTATATTTTAAATTTTTCCATACATAAGGCTCTACCTTAATAGGATCTGCTTTATCGCTAAATTTTACTTCAATATCAGAACCATCAATAGAAGAAACAATCCCTATTTTACCATTAAAAAAACGTTGCGCCCCTGTAGGATCATTTTTCACAAACATAATTTGCGCACCTATCTTCAATTCGAGTGTTTTTTCAATAGGGTAAGCATTTTCATTAAAATCATCTTCCGTTTTTGCATCAAAGAAAAATGATTTTCCATCTAGCCGGCTGAGGAAATTTTTATTTAATTCGATCGCCTTATAGTTATGCGTAGTAAGTGTAATGTAATTATCTGCGGGGCCCGGTTCAAAATTGGGTTTATAATACGTATTTAATAAGGTGTTATCCTCAGCTGTTACCATATTATTTCTGAGATTATTCAATAGATCCACAAAACGCTGATCGGTTTGCCGGTATATTTTGTCTAACTCAATGTAAACAGGTTTATTCTCCTGAAGAACTTGTGCATCAAAAAAATAAATGCTCTTGTAAAATGGTTTTAACAATTGCCATTCTTCGTTTTTTACAACCGGTGGAAGTTGCAATAAGTCGCCAATAAATAATACCTGTACCCCTCCAAACGGCTGATTATTCCTCCTTCTTATATATCGGAGTATAAAATCCATGGCATCCAGTATATCGGCACGCAACATACTTACTTCATCAATAATCAATAACTCCAATTCCCTTATAAGTTTACGCTTCGAATCATACATTTGCACATGTTTGATCAAAGAAACGGGGTCGTTTATTTTTACATTTCCCTGAAAATGCTCAGGAGCTTGTTTAACAGGAATATAAGTACCAAACGGTAGCTGAAATAGGGAGTGAATAGTAACACCTCCGGCATTTAATGCAGCGATCCCGGTTGGCGCAACAATTAAACATTTTTTGTAAGTATTTTTTACGATCTGATGTAAGAACGTGGTTTTACCGGTTCCTGCTTTACCTGTAAGAAATACATTTTTGTTGGTATTATTTATAAACCTGGAAGCAAATAAAGCCTGATCAATTGTTGTGGGGATATCCGCTTCCATTTTTAATTTTTGATGATGCAGTTTAACTAAAGGCTTTGGTAGCGCCCTGTTAAATAGTACTATTTAAAATTCATTAACTTAATCATTTGGGCGTTCCCCTTTTTACCTCGCCCATCCCTCTCTAAATGGCGAGGGATGGGCGAGATAAAAAGGGTCGGGCTTTGCGCTTCAATCTTCTCCGATAAAAAATCGGAGAAGGATTTCCGCTGCAATCCCTAACGCAACGGCAGCAATAAAAGAACCTCAAGGGACACAACATTTTGCAGCTTGGCGAAGGCCAGCATTATTGAGCGTTTAGTTCGTGTGGCTTTTCCAAAGATGCTGTTATGTGCGTTTTTGTTTTCATCCAAATTTTTCCATTATTACCATTGGTAAAATTATTGTCGCAATGAAAAGGATTACTGTATATATTAAGTCTGTGAATTTTCCGTGCCTGTCAACTTTTGGCTCTTTATTAAACAACATTAAATAAACTTGTCTTAATGGCCTTTGTACTAATAATAAGATCAAAGGATGCAATGCTCCAAAATGCATTAAAACATTGTCGTCATATCTGTAATGGTCGTATAAGGTAATTCCGTAGATTGCATATAAAACTGAAATTCCAAAACAACCTAAAAAATAGTTGTTTTGTCTTAACATTTCATAGTCTGAGAAAAACCATAGCCAAATTCCCATTCCCAAAAAGAAAGTTACTTTAAGGAAAAGTTCTTCTTCCTTTAAAACAAAAAGTATAAAGTAGGTTGATAGGAACAAAACTATTGCAATTATTAAAATTATTTTAAACCTTTTCTCCATACTTTTACTTAGACTCTCTCACAGGAAAAGTCCTATATCTTTTTAATGTTATTTTATTGCATTCTTTAAAATGCGACATAACATTATAATATACTTAGGATAAATTTCCAAATTTTAGTTGGACTCCTTCGGAGTCCTATATTTATAGACAATCGTTGTGTTATAAACATCCGACCCCTTTGGGGTCGAACGGCTCATGTGCGGGAATTTTAGCCCATTTGATGCCTAATTTTCACATACGCGGTTTATTAACTGCTTCCTGATTGCCTGTAAAATTGTTAAATTGAACTTCCCGGCTTCTTCTCCGGCATAGGACCTCGCTTAAAAATAATTAATCCATTCAGGAAATTCCTCAATAGTTGATCCCCACATTCCTTATAGTTGGCATGATCCGGTTTGCGGTATAGCGCATTAAGTTCACTTTTAGTGATCTCAAAATCAGCCAACTTAAGAATTTTGACTACGTCTTCATCTTTAAGTTCTAAGGCTACACGTATTTTTTTTAGTATGTCGTTGTTGGTTAGCATTTGTTCGTTTTTTGTCCCCCTTGGATAATTGCCTATGCTTTAGGGAAGAGGGCTTGGGATGAAATCATTTTTTTTTGTAAATTTATAAATAATTTTGGAACGGTTTATGATTATGTGTAAATGTAGTACCCAATTTTAAGTGTTTTAATATAAAATTAAACAAAATGAAAAAAGCGCTGTTCATCACCACAATCATAGGAGGTAGTTTTTTATATTCTCCTGTTTTTTCTCAGGAAAAAGTTGCTCCGGACTCCTTAGGTTTACCGGGCGATAATCTTAACCTTTATGGTGTTTTAGATCTTTTTCAAAAATCTGAAACATTGGAAGAGTTTGAGAAAAAATTAAATGCCGAAGATTCCAAGGTCAATAATCTGGATTTGAATGGCAATGATAAGATCGACTACATTAGTGTGGTGGATAATGTAAAAGGAAGCGCTCACGCGATAGTACTTCAGGTTGCAGTAAATGAAAAAGAAACCCAGGATGTTGCCGTTATTGAAGTAGAAAAAGACAAGGATGATAAAGTTCAGATACAGGTAGTGGGTGATGAGCAACTATACGGAAAAAATTATATAATTGAACCCAAAGAAGATGCTTCAAAAACCACAACAGGGGGAACACCCAACCCTGGTTATTCGGATGGTAAATCCGGTAATTCGGGAACAGGTGATGAAAAAAAATCAACGGTAACCAACACTACCAATAATTATTATAATTCAAATAATAACGCGAATGATTATTGGTATCCTGTGGGCAGCTGGAGCATTATCCGATATATGTATTACCCAACATATACTGTATATGTTTCACCATGGAGATGGGGTTATTATCCTGGATACTGGAATCCATGGGCACCACTTTACTGGCATTCGTATTATTATGGTTATCACCATAATCATTACCATGATCATTATGGTTATTATCACAGATCGAATTTCTATCGCAATACCACGGCACATGATTACTACGGACAAAGAAGGTCTACGGCTGCTTCTGTAGATCAACGAAGAGTAAGTGGAGATTATAGAAAAACATACAGCAGACCTGATCTGGCTCCTAAACAAAGCAATGATAGACGTTTGGGCGGAGATGACAGAAAATCTAATTCAAATACTGATGGTAGAAAATCTAATTCAACTATTGATAACAACAGGCAAACTAAAGAAGGACAGAACAGGAGTAATGTAAATGAAAACAAGGAGCCTTCAAGAAACAATAATAGAGTAAATAAAACACAGGAAAACAGGAAGCCATCCCAATCTGTAAAACCACCACGTTCTCAGAGCCCCAAGTCAAGTCCGGCTCCACGTAGTGCTCCACGCTCCGGATCAAAATCCGGCAATAAAGGAAGCGGTGGACGATAGTAGAAAATAAATGAAGTAGTATTTGGCTAAGATCAAAGGAGATCTTAAATCAAAAATAAAAAATAAAAATATCCTATTCCCGACTTTGCTCGAAACGACAATACATTATGTCAATTCGGATGGAGTCGGGAATTTTGTTAAAAGTATTTGCTAAATTGATCTATCCACAGGCGACTTACAATTAATAACATTACCTAATATATTTTATTCCAAAAGTTTAATGGATAAGAAACCTGACAGGTTTTCAAAACCTGTTAGGTTTAACTGTCTTTAAAAATAAAATTATTGGATTAATTTGTAACAAGTGTTGGTATAACCTTTCAAAAATTAATTCTCTTTCGACAACTGGAGAAATCCTTTTTCATTCAGTATCTTCCCATCATTTGCAGTCGCTTTTACTACATAAAAATAAACTCCATCGTTTGCCATTTTGCCGTTTTTTGTTCGTCCGTCCCAGCTGCCATCCGTAGTTTTCCATTCCTTTATTTTCAAACCCCATCTGTCGTAGATAGTACATTCCAACTCTTTTACAGCAATTATGGCAATGAAAAACAGATCATTTTTACCATCGCCATTGGGCGTAAAAACATTGGGAATTGCAATTGAGCCATCGTTTGTAACAGTAATACATTCATTTGTAGAATCCTCACAACCGGCAGTATTCTGAACGATCAGATCAATGCAATAGGTACCTGCTGCTGCATACGTGTGTGATGGGGATGCTAATGAAGATGTATCATTTATTCCTGATGCTGGATCGCCAAAATTCCAATCAGTAGAATTACTATT